>JAICTW010000055.1 GCA_025936195.1 Flavisolibacter sp. | reverse complement strand
ATAATAACCACCGGGGCGATACATTTGATAAAATGTATTTCCTAATTGATATTGGGCTTTGACATCACTCAAATCGTAATAAGAGATATAATCATATAAACCAATTCCGTCCTGCTGACCAGTTACTCCATAGCTTAAGCGAAGTTTTAAATTGCTGACTGTTTTTGAATTTCTAAGACCAGGCAATTCACTCATACTCCACGCAATAGCGCCTGAAGGAAAATTACCCCAGCGATGGCTAGGTGCAAATTTTGAAGAGCCATCTCTGCGGAAGCTACCCGTAACATAAATCATATCGTTATACGAATAGTTGGCGCGTGCAAGAAATGATAAGATCCTGCTTTCAGGCTTGTCAAAAAGATACTGTGGGTAACTGGTGACTGCAGTATCACCTGCATAGGTCTTGAAATAGTGATTCGTGGTTAAATAATCCTGGTACTCAACCCCAGCCAATGCTTCAACTCTGTTCTTTGAATTAATGTCCTTTGTGTAATTCAAATAAAAGTTGCCAAACCAGTTATTGATATCACGTTCATACTGGCTTCTTGAACCGCTATGAACAGTACCATCTTTCGCCGTAAAAGATTTGTAAACGGAAGCTGCACTATCATCCCAAACCACATTGCCATATCCTTTTGAGTAATCGTAGCCTACGTTGGCAATAGCATGCAAATCGGGAAAGAAATGAAGCTTATAATCTATAGCTGCATTGGCAATTAACCTGTTTGCATTTCCCACATCATGTTTTTGATTCAATAAGCCCACAGGGTTTTTTGGCGATAAAGAAGAAAGTCCTGAAATGGTATTAGGATCTAATCTTTCCCAGTAACCACCATACATGCTACTCTTAGAATAAACAGGTTGTGTAGGATCAAATTGATTAGCGCCCCACACCGCATCCTGATTGGCAAAACGGCTTTTTGAAAAGGAGCCTCTTACATTGAAGTCAATTTTCAAGTGATTGTCCAGCAAAGTCGGATTTAAATTAAGAGTTGGACTGATGCGGTCAAGATAGCCGGTTTTTAAAATTCCCGTTTGATGCAAATAACCTAAGGATATACGATAAGGCAATTGTTTATAAGAACCTGTAACGCTTAAGTTATTATCGCTTGAAATAGCAGTCTGATAAATTTCATCCTGCCAGTCTGTATTTGCTGAACCCATTAATGCTATTTGGCCAGGAGTGCCGTACGTGTTTACAAGATTGCGGAATTGAGTTGGTGATAATACCGGGAACTTTTTTTCCAATACACCTGCGGAAACCTGGGTAGTAAAGGAAAATCTTGGCTTACCAAGTTGACCTTTTTTTGTGGTAATGATGATAACACCGTTAGAAGCACGGCTACCATAAATGGCTGTTGCGGATGCATCTTTCAAAATGGTAAAAGATGCAATATCGTTTGGATTGATTAATGCCAAAGGGTTAGCTATACCCGAAATATCTGAGTTAGATAAAGGCATTCCATCAATAACAATCAATGGGTCGTTACTGGCATTTAATGAAGAACCGCCACGAATGCGGATAGTGCTGCCGGAACCAGGAGCACCACCATTTGGTGTAATGGACACACCGGCTACTTTACCGGCAATCAATTGGTCCGGTGTGGTGATCACACCTTTCTGAAATTCTTTTGCTGTAACCGTTGCCACTGAACCTGTCAAATCTTTTTTTCTTACGGTTCCATATCCAATAATCACAACTGCGTTCAAGTCAGAAGAGATTGAGCGGAGGCTTACATTCACTGTATTTCCATTGATCGGCACTTCTCTGTAAGCGTAACCAACAGAGCTGAAGACCAGCGTAGTTGCATTAGCAGGCACCGATAAAGAAAAACGGCCGTCGGTAGTTGTTGTTGTACCTCTTGCCGGCGCTTCCTTAACGGTAACCGAAACGTTGGCGATACCATTGCCGGTAGAATCTGTAACCCGTCCTGTTATTGTCTTGTCCTGGGCAAAACCAACGAAGGAGAAAAGAAGGAGCACAGGCACTCCAATCGAGTAGAGCAATTTTCTCATATTCATAAGCATCAAAATTGTTTAAGAGAGTCCTTAAAGCAGTAATGTGTATTAAGAACACAATTTTAGAGAATTTTTAAATCATCTGAAAATATTCTTTTCGTTTTTTTAATTAAATGATAATGATCATCCGCAAATTGCTGTATTATACAGCCAGTTTTTGGTTCTTTGACCTCATCCTTTTACCATTACTCTTCAGTTGATTTCTCAATTTGTACAATTTACCCGGACGGTGCGGCACATCTTCTTCCATTTCATTCAAATCAACGAGCCAGTTTTTAAGCATGATCCTTTTGCGGAAATTCCTTCTGTCCAAATCAACACCCAATATGGCTTCATACAAATCCTGCAATTCGCGCAAAGAAAATTTTTCCGGTAACAAATTAAATACAACAGGATGCTCCATCACTTTTTCACGCAGCCGTTGCAGGCAGTTATCTAAAATCATTTTATGATCGAAAGCCATTTCACAAATATCATCTGCCTCATGCCAGTGAAGATTGGTTTCACTTTGCGGCAGCTTATGTGTTTTGATATCAACTAAAGAATAATAAGCAGTCGTAATCACTCTTCCCGAAGGATGCCTGTCCACACTTCCGAATGTATAAACCTGCTCCATGTACACATCGTGCAGGCCTGCCCGTTCCTGCAATATTCTGTAAGGTGCTTCTTCCAGATCTTCCTGCGGCTGCACCAGATCGCCGATCAGCGATAACATGCCTGCGTATTCTTCAAAATCGGATTCAAACACCAGTACTTTTAGCTTCCTTTTATCGTAACAAAAAATAACACAGTCAACAGAGAGAGCAATATTGAAAAACTCAAGGTGGGTACGTTTTTCTATCTCTGCATTTTTTAAATGAGTTTTTTGCATAAGCAGTTATTGAAAGGTGACCTGAATCGTTTTGGTTGCAGTTTTAGTGGTGATCTTTACATAATAACTTCCATTTAAAACCGTTTTTCTTTTAATGGGCAATTGATGCGTGCCTCTTGCCAAAAATCCATCGTACAAACTGCTTACGTACTGACCCAAGGTTGTATAAAGATCAATATGCACGGCAGTGCTTTGAGGCAGATTCAGTTCAATATTGAAATCAGAAGAAACCGGATTGGGAAAAGCCTTTGCCTGCAAATCGGTTCCGTTCCATGGAACGATTGTAACCGGAGTGGCGGTAACATTATTGACGTTGCGGTTTACATACACATGAAATTCTCCAGGCTGCAAACTGATGTTTTGTGCAGTTCCTGTTGAAGTGAAGGTTACATTATTCAGGTAATCGTACCAAGTACCTGCAGACTGAAAAGTAACGGTTGCCGTTTGCGGTGTAACATCAAAATTGCCAACAGCAACTAAATAAGAACTGTCACCCGAAGAGAGTTTGATCCATTTTACCATTCCGTTTAAACTGCGGTCAAGCGTTCCGCTGACAAAAGCATCCTTATACCATGGATGAAAACGAAGATTGATCAAACTACTATAGGTATTGTAAACACTCTTCCGACGCGGATCGTTCAAATAGTCCCAACGAATAGGTTTTGGATCTAAACGGCAGTTGTTGTTGATCGTTCCGTTCGTACAATAATTGATCGAATAATCATAACCCAGTTCTCCAAACTGCCAAAGCATTTTAGGGCCGGGAACAGTAAATAAAAATGCAGCGTCCATTTCCATTCGCTTTAGTGCCGTAGCCGTATCTGTTATATTGTAGCCACCGGGTACTTTGTTTCCATAAGTAAGATTCTTATAAACAATGCGTTCCTCATCATGACTTTCCATATAGCTTACCCAATTCAAAGGCGAACGGACAACACCGGACAAATCACTTCCTGTAGCATATCCCATTGCAGCCTGCTGATAATTATAAGCCAGGTTGTTCCAAAGCATTAATCCATAATTGGCCAGTTCTGTTTCTTCGGTGTTATCAGCAAAATGTTCCAGAATAGCATACGATCCTGCCGACTTGTTTTGCAGTGTATCATAATATCCTTTCCAAATAGCGATTCTTGAAGCATCATAGTGTCCCCAATTACTAACTTCTGTAGCGGAACTGCAGTCCGATGTTGTACAGGAATTATTTTGCGTAAATCCTTTTGATAAGTCAAAGCGGAAGCCATCTATTTTATATTGCTGCAACCAGTTTTCTACAATTCTCCCAAAATAATATTTAGTATCGGGGCTTTCATGGTTCATATCATAACCCACATTATAAGGATGTTTGGCAACAGGATTGAACCAGGGATTATTGGCAGCAGGACGGTTGTTCGCTGCATCCCAATACAATTGTACCATGGGTGATGAACCAAAGGAATGATTCAGTGCAATATCCATGATGACGGCAATTCCATTTCTGTGGCAGGAATCAATGAAAGTTTTTAGCGAAGTTTTTGTTCCGTAATATTTATCGAGAGCAAAATAAAAATCAGGATTGTAGCCCCAACTGCTATTGCCTTCAAATTCATTGAAGGGCATTACTTCAATAGCGTTTATTCCTAATTTTTTTAAATAACTCAAACTATCTGTTATCGTTTTCCAATCGTGTGCCGCAACAAAATCTCTCACCAGTAATTCATAAATAACAAGGCTCTTTTTATCAGGACGTACAAAACTGCTAGCTGTCCAATTGTAAGCTGGTTGTGCGGTTTGCAATACGCTTACAATGCCGGTTTGTCCTGTAGGATATTGTTTTAAGTTGGGATAAGTTGTTGAAGGAATGAACTGATCGTTGGATGGATCTAAAATCTTTCCCGCATAAGGATCTGCAATTTTAATCGTATCGTCAACAATATATTGATATGCGTATTCCGCTCCTGCTGTCAATGGATGAATGCGCAGCCAAAAGAATTTTCCATCAGGTGTTTTGTTCATAATGTAACCGGTATTCTGTATCCAGTTGTTGAAATCACCAATTACAGTGACTTTGCTTTTATCAGGTGCCCGCAACACTAATGTTACCGATGTATCTCCCGGCTCATAATTAATGCCGTCTCTCACTCCGGCAGGCAATACCACAATCGGAGAACCTGGTGGAGATACAAAAATGTTTAAAGTATCATACACGGTAGTGGTGCCATCAGTGGCTTCTGCTATTATTTGTTGATTGCCATAAGCCGTTATGGTAATATCAGAACCGATAGTATCTGTATCAATTGGATCTGTAGTTCCAACAAGAGCGCCGTTCTGGAACAAATTGATCGTACAGAATTTACTTGCCTCAGCCGCGATTGTGACTACGTCTCCCAGATTCCAGTTTTGTGGTTCAGGAACGGGAACGTATTTGGGTTGTGTGGGCGGCTCAAATAAGCGAACGGCTAAGGTGTTTGCATAAACAGGAACATACATATCACTGTTGTCACTGTTTGCCTGTTTTTTACTTCCATTCCCGTTCCGAAAAAGAATGGCAATCTTTCTAATGGTTTCAGTTGCAGGAACTCCAAAATAAGTTTTTAAACTTCCTGTAATAGTGAATTGCCATTGGTTATCTCCAATATAAGTTGCCTGTAATTGCGGATTGGGCAGATTAAAATTTTGATTGAATTTTACATACAGCCAATTGGTTGGGCTTGAACTTAAATTCGTGATCACACCAATATGCACATACACATCATTGGTAGGTGAATAATCCATCAATCCTTTGTTTCCCTTTGTTGCATCAACGGTGATCACTAAAGTTTGTGAGGCATCATCTTCTTTTGGAAAGGCGGGCGACCAGTTAAGCAATTGGGCATGTACAAACAAGCTAAGAACAGCAGTTATGGCAACCAGTAACATTCTCTTCATAAAGCAAAACAATTCTGCGACTAAGATAATATTAAATGTGTGCGAAGTACATATTACAGGAAGAATTTTATTTTCCTGCTGTTTGGTTTACGTTAAGCAGAGAATCGCTTTACAAAAAGTCCATGCAAAAAGTAATGCTTGTGTGAATAAAAGCTTGTTTATTTGAAGGGACAATGCTTTGAAATCTGCTTGTCCGCTATTATTTTGCCTTACAGAAAGGGAGCATTCAGTGCTTCTCAAACGTTTTAGAAAAGGCTCTTGTTCTCCTGTTCAAAGCCATGTTCTCCCTCTTGCAGTTTTGAAATTTCCCGATTAATATCGCAGTAAGGTCTAAGAACAGTCGAGGGATGATCGAAGGATGGTCGAAGCATTGGAGGCTTTGACTACGGTTTGGTATGGCCTTTCCATGAAGCAAAGGTGTATTATCATTAACCCTAAATAAAACTAAATGGCAAGAGTAAGCAAGCATTCCCTGTTTGAAGCCCTGAGTGGGGCTTTGGGAAAGGAGATTGTTTTTAAACGGTATGCGGACAAGACCGTGGTAAGCAGGTATCCCGACATGAGCAAGGTGAAGGCCAGTGAAAGGCAGAAGGCACAAAGAGAACTGATGAAAGAAGCGAATGCCTATGCAGGCAAGGTTAAAAGAGATCCGCTGCTGAGGGCTGCGTATGAAAAGGATTTAAAGCCGGGAGAGAGTGTATTTCATAAAGCGAAGAAAGCATTTTTTGAGAAGAGGAAAAATGGCAAAGGAAACGCCTCCTTGGGAATTGGTGAAGATGGGAGGAACAGCCGGTGGTAAAACAGAAAGAACCGAAGCCTGAACCGAAAGTAGTACTACCAAAATTAACTTGAAAGAGGCCTTGTTAATGGCGGTTAAGAGGTGTTGGAGGCGGAGGAAGGATAATTATGCTACAATGAATGAAAGCGCAAATTGTACAATCATTCTATAAACAACAAAACATCTGTAATTTTCAGCCCAGATGAACACTGTCAACGAACCTCAAATTGAATACGGCTTCATTGGGAAATTACAGGACCTTAAATATACCTATCGTTCTGACATTCGTGATCGTAAGGCACTAGAGCAAAACTTTTGTAAGAAATTTGAAGCTCTGAACAAAGTCCATTTAACGGAAGCTGAATTTGCCCGGCTGCGTGATGAGATTATTAACCCTGATGTATTTAACGCCTCCAAAATTTTACGCCAGATAAACAGCTTTCAACGTGAAGATGGCACTCCTTTACATTATACCCTTGTCAACATCAAAGACTGGTGTAAAAATGAGTTTGAAGTCATCAACCAATTGCGGATGAATACTGAAAACAGTAATCACCGATATGATGTGATACTGCTTATCAATGGTATTCCCGTTGTGCAAATTGAGTTGAAGACGCTAGAGATTAGCCCACGCCGTGCCATGCAGCAAATTATAGATTATAAAGCTGATCCCGGCAATGGCTACACCAATTCACTGCTTTGCTTTATGCAATTGTTTATTGTAAGTAATCGTTCTAATACGTACTATTTCGCCAACAATCGCAATCAGCACTTTAGCTTTAATGCTGATGAACAATTTTTACCTGTATATCAATGGGCAAGTGAAGACAATAGAAAAATCACTCACTTAGATAATTTCGCTGAAAAGTTTCTGGCCAAGTGTACGCTTGGAGAAATGATCAGCCGCTACATGGTGTTGGTGGAAAGTGAACAGAAGCTGATCGTGATGCGGCCTTACCAGATTTATGCAGTAAAAGCCATTGTTGATTGCATTCATCAAAACAGGGGTAATGGTTATATATGGCATACAACAGGCAGTGGTAAAACGCTTACCTCATTTAAAGCATCTACTTTACTAAAAGACAATCCTGATATAGAAAAATGTTTGTTTGTTGTTGACCGTAAAGATCTTGACAGGCAAACCCGTGAAGAGTTCAATAAGTTTCAAGAAGGTTGTGTGGAAGAGAATACGAACACCGAAACACTGGTACGGCGCATGTTGTCGGAAGATTATGCAGATAAAGTAATTGTGACCACCATTCAAAAATTAGGTTTGGCATTGGACCCCAATCACCGGAAAAATTACAAGGAGCAATTACAACCTCTTAGCAAAAAACGTTTGGTCTTCATATTTGATGAGTGTCATCGTTCGCAGTTTGGCGAAAACCACAAAGCCATTGAAAAATTCTTCCCAAATGCTCAACTCTTTGGCTTTACCGGCACGCCTATTTTTGAACTCAATGCCAACTATAAACAAATAGATGGTACGGTAGGCACTTATGTAACAACGAAAGATATTTTTCAAAAACAGTTACATGCCTATACTATTACTCACGCCATAGAGGATAAAAACGTTCTTCGTTTTCATGTGGACTATTTTAAACCGGAGAAGAATGTTAAGCCCAGTGACCCGGTGCATAAAACATCCGTGATAAAAACAATACTTGACAAACATGATGCTGCAACCAACTCAAGGCGTTTTAACGCTTTACAGGCAACAGGTTCCATCAATGACGCTATAGAATATTATTACCTGTTTAAGGATATACAGCTAAAGCGCAAAGCAACAGACGAGAGTTTCATTCCTTTAAACATTGTGTGTGTGTTTTCTCCACCTGCCGAAGGCAATAAAGATGTACTGCAAATACAGGAAGACCTGCCGCAAGAAAAGCTGGACAATGAAGAAGCACCGGATGAAAAGAAGTTAGCACTGAAAGCCATTATCAGGGATTATAACGAACAGTATAAAACGAATCACAGCATTAATGAGTTTGACCTGTATTACCAGGATGTTCAGCAACGCATAAAAGATCAGAAGTACACGAACGCCGATTTTCCGCACACGAATAAAATAGATGTAGTAATTGTAGTGGATATGCTGCTCACCGGTTTTGATTCCAAATACCTCAACACGTTGTATGTAGATAAGAACCTGAAGTATCATGGTTTAATACAAGCATTTTCTCGTACCAACCGGATTTTGAATGACAGCAAACCTTATGGTAATATTCTCGACTTCCGGCAACAGCAACCTGCTGTTGATGAAGCTATCGCTTTGTTCTCTGGCGAAGACACAGGAAAGGCAAAAGAAATCTGGTTGGTTGATCCTGCACCGATAGTAATAAGCAAATTTGAAAAGGCGGTTGAGGCTCTTGATAAGTTTATGCAATCTCGTGGATTGGAATGTAAGCCTGATGCCGTAAATAATTTAAAAGGTGATATTGCACGTGCGGAGTTTATTAACCACTTTAAAGAAGTGCAACGTTTGAAAATGCAGCTTGACCAATACACTGATTTGAGCGAAGAAAATAAGAGAAAGATTGAACAACTGTTGCCAGAAGAACAATTACGTTCATTT
>JAICTW010000789.1 GCA_025936195.1 Flavisolibacter sp. | reverse complement strand
TTTGTTTGACAGTGGCAGAGGAAAATTTTTATCCGCAACCGACGACGAAGCCGTTCAGGCAGCGTTTGAATTAGCAAAATTGGAAGGTATAATCCCTGCATTGGAATCGGCTCATGCTTTTGCTGCCTTAAAGCAATTGCCGTTTGCAGAAAAAGATACCGTTGTCATTTGTTTAAGCGGCAGAGGTGATAAAGATTTAGCAGCCTACATGAAAGTGATGGACGAGAAAGATGTACTTAGCTAAGTGCTACTATTAAACTTCTGTTGTGTCACTCACTTGTACGCTTCTAATACTATTCAGTAAAGCGTCCATGAACTATGATCCATCAAACATGAACTTTAAAAAATGAAAAGCGCAAACGCAACATATACAGGTTTTGAATTTGAAGTAGATGGCTTTCCAGCCATCGCCATCATCAATGCCGACCTAAAAAATATACAAGACCGTTCAGCATACGCTAATTCCGTTTTCATTGAAATCATTCCAGATGCGATCAATGAATTTGGCCAACCGGAAGAGGAAGAGCATGATTACTTAGTGGAAGTTGAGAAAAAGATGATTGAATATTTAGAAGGCCAGACGCAAACGTTGCATGTAGGGCATACAACGGTTTATCGCAAACGCGAAATTATTTTTTATACAAAGGAACCGGAGAAAGTAGAAGATTTTTTGGAATATTTTCTTTCAACCATTGAAAGAGAAAACAGGTTTGAAATTGAACAGGATGAGGAATGGGAAAATGTTTCCGCTTTTTATGAATTACTATGAGCAGAATAGATAACTTATTTCAAAAGAAAAAGAATAACATACTAAATGTTTACTGCACGGCAGGCTATCCGCAATTGAATAGCACCTTGTCAATAATGAAGGCGCTTGAACAGAATGGGGTTAACCTTATTGAATTAGGAATGCCGTACAGCGACCCATTGGCCGATGGCCCTGTAATTCAGGCCAGCAGCAGCGTAGCACTGCACAATGGCATGACCATTTCAATATTGTTCGAGCAGCTTAAAAATTTCAGGAAAGAAATAAGCGTTCCCGTTGTGTTGATGGGTTATTTGAATCCTTTATTGCAATATGGCTTTGAGAAATTTTGTGCAAAAGCTACTGAAGTAGGTATAGATGGATTGATTATTCCTGACATTCCGATGTACGAATATGAAAAAGAATACAGCACCATTATAAAAAAACATGGACTGGATTTTATTTTCCTCGTCACACCTGAAACTTCAGAAGAAAGAATTAAAAAATTGGACAGCTTAAGCAGCGGGTTTTTATATGCTGTTTCCTCTTCTTCGCTTACCGGTTCGGATAAAGATTTTTCGGTGGTAGAAACGTATTTGCAAAAGCTGCAAAATATGAATTTGAAAAATCCTGTTTTAGTTGGATTTGGAATAAAGAACAAAGCTACGTTTAGCACAGCTTGCAAGTATACAAGCGGCGCTATCATTGGAAGTGCATACATCAAAGCTTTGGATGGGGCAGAAAGTATTGAAGAAAGAACAAAATTTTTTATTGAACAATATCATAGAAACGGGGAAAGTATATTCTCAAGAGAACATAGAAGTGATTTCGATAATAAGGATAGTGTACTTGGTAAAGACATGGGACATTTAACTTCAGATCTACAAACTAACAAAGAACTCAATACTATGAAACTTTTACTCGATCAACTGTTACCAAGTTTTATCAACG
>JAICTW010000824.1 GCA_025936195.1 Flavisolibacter sp. | reverse complement strand
TAACTGATGATATTGAAAAAATAACATCGGCGGATAAAGTTATTTTTCCAGGAGTTGGTGAAGCCAGTAGCGCCATGAGGAGTTTGAAAGAAAATGATCTTGATAAAATAATAAAAGAACTCAAACAGCCTGTTCTTGGCATTTGTGTAGGCATGCAATTATTATGTGAGCATTCGGAGGAGAATGATACAAACTGTTTGAATATTGTCCCCATCAAAGTAAAACGTTTTCCACTGACTATCCTTTCCATCTCTGATGGAGAAGGGCCTGGGGTGAGGTTCAAAGTCCCCCAGGTAGGTTGGAACACCATTTACAACCTGCAATCGTCTCTTTTCAAAAACATCCCGGACAGAAGCTATATCTACAATGTTCACAGCTATTATGCAGAAGACAGCCCATATACAATTGCAAAATGCGATTATGGAATAGAGTATGCAGCAGCAATACAGAAAGATAATTTTTACGGAGTGCAATTTCACACCGAAAAAAGCGCTGAGATAGGAGATCAGATCATTAAAAATTTTTTGGAATTAGAATGAACGATGAAAAAAATAAAAATATTTCAAATCTGAGTTCCTCCACTGAACAGGGGGCCTTTGAAATTATTCCTGCTATTGACATTATAGAGGGTAAATGCGTTCGCCTGACTCATGGCGATTACGATCAAAAAAAAATTTACAACGAACATCCGCTGGAAGTGGCCAAAGAATTTGAAAACGCCGGTATAAAGCGTTTGCATTTGGTGGATTTGGACGGAGCGAAAGACGGCGCTGTAAAAAACTGGAAAGTGTTGGAAACAATTGCAGGCAAAACTTCTTTAGTTATTGATTTTGGAGGAGGAATTAAATCGGAAAAAGATGTGCAGATTGTTTTTGATTCCGGTGCGGTGCTGGCAACAGTGGGAAGCGTTGCTGTGAAAGATGAAGCAAGCTTTATAAAATGGTTGGAAAAATTTGGTGCAGAAAATTTTCTTTTGGGAGCCGATGTGAAGAACGAAAAGATTACGGTAAGCGGGTGGACAGAACAAACCGAAATAGGAATTTACGATTTTATCGAAAGCTATATTCAGAAAGGTGTGAAGCAGATCTTTTGTACGGATGTTTCTAAGGACGGCGCTTTGGAAGGTCCTTCAACAGAATTATACAAAAGCATTGTTCAAAAATTCCCCGGGCTTCATTTCATTGCAAGCGGTGGAGTAAGTTCCATTGATGATGTTTATAAATTGCAGGAAATTGGTTGCAAAGGAGTCATCATCGGCAAAGCCATTTACGAAGGAAGAATTCGATTGAACGAACTGAAAAAATTTATTTGATGCTTGCAAAGCGGATCATACCTTGTTTGGATATAAAAGATGGGAGAACAGTAAAGGGAACCAATTTCGTTGACCTTCGCGACGCAGGAGATCCTGTTGAACTGGCTGCAAACTATGCAAAGCAAGGTGCAGATGAATTGGTTTTTCTCGACATTACGGCAACGGTTGAAAGAAGAAAAACACTGGCTGAATTAGTGAAGCGGATTGCGCATACGATCAATATTCCTTT
>JAICTW010000580.1 GCA_025936195.1 Flavisolibacter sp. | reverse complement strand
GGGACGATGCTATGAAAAACAACAGCCTGGCTCATAAAAATTCTAACTGCAATTAAAATCATGCCCCTCTCAAAGTCTCCCTTTAGTGAGATTTAGAGGTTTTTTAAATATTTCCTTTCTTCAATTCACTTACAGCATGATCCGCTGCGCGCGCAGTAAACGCCATGTAACCAAGCGAAGGATTATGACAAGCCGATGAAACCATGAACGAACCATCCGTTACAAAAACATTTGGCGCATCCCAAACCTGGTTCCACTTGTTGAGCACAGAAGTTTTTGGATCGGCGCCCATGCGTGCCGAGCCCATTTCATGAATGCCTCTTCCAAGTGTTCCATCGCCATCGCGACCTTTTACATTTTTTACACCGGCAGCTTCAAGCATTTCAATGGCATCCTGCATCATGTCCTTGCGCATTTTCTTTTCATTGTCTTTATATTCTACATCAAAGGCAAGCACATTTAAACCCCATTTGTCTTTTTTATTTTTATCAAGCGTTATTTGATTTTCATGGTAAGGTAATGTTTCACCAAAACCGCCGATGCCCATTGTCCAATTACCGGGTTCTGTTAAGGCATCTTTGTATTCAGCACCAATTGCATATTCGGGAACATCATGACTCCAGCTCTGCCTGCTTGCGCTTCCCTGGTAGCCAAAGCCACGCAGGTAATCTCTTTTATCGCCAAATAAATTTCTGAAACGAGGAATATAAATTCCATTTGCGCGACGACCATAATAATATTTGTCTTCGTAGCCTTCAACAGTTCCGCCAGCACCAACGCCGAGATGATGATCCATAATATTATGACCAAGCTCGCCACTGCTGCTGCCAAGTCCATCAGGCCAAACATCTGTTGCAGAATTCATCAGTATCCATGCACTGTTTAAAGTGGATGCATTCAGGAAAATTATTTTGGCATTATAAGTATAAGTCTTGTTTGTTTCCGCATCAAGCACTTCAACACCAATTGCTCTTTTCTTGTCTTTGTCGTACAAAATTTTTGTAACGATGCTCCACGGCCGAACAGTAAGGTTTCCGGTTTTCATTGCGGCAGGCAACGTTGATGATTGCGTACTAAAATATCCGCCGAACGGACAACCCACCCAACATTTATTTCTGAATTGACATTGCTGCCTGTCGGGAAGCGGCGCTGTTACATGCGCTGTACGACCAATGATCATCGTGCGCTGGCCTCTATAATGTTCTTTAATTCTTGCAGACACGTCTTTCTCCACGCAATTCATTTGCATCGGCGGAAGAAATTGTCCGTCGGGCAATTGAGGCAAATGTTCAATAGAACCGCTTACGCCTGCAAATCTTTCAACATAATCATACCACGGAGCAATTTCTTTATAACGCACAGGCCAGTCGATTGCAATTCCTTCTTTCGCATTTGCTTCAAAATCCAAATCACTCAAACGATAACTTTGCCTTCCCCACATCAACGAACGTCCACCCACATGATAACCGCGAAACCAGTCGAATCGTTTTATTTCCGTATAAGGTGAATCTTTATCACTTGCCCACCAGTCGAGATTGGTTTCATTCAAAGGATAATCGCGTTTTAAAACCGGGTAATCGTCGATCATTTTTTGTGTTCTGCGGCCGCGGTGCGGAAAGTCCCACGCTTCTTTGTTTGCACTGGGATAATCTTTTACATGCTCAATATTTTTTCCGCGCTCGAGCATGATTGTTTTCAAACCTTTTTCGCAAAGTTCTTTTGCTGCCCAGCCACCGCTAATGCCCGAGCCGATTACGATTGCATCATAAACATTGTCTGCCATGAGAGAATTATAATTTTATTTTTTGGTTACCAACTATTGGATTACTATGAAGCTTTTGTTGTGTCACTCACTTGTACGCCTTGTTCTCTATGCAGCAGGAAGAGTAAGAAGTAAAAGCAAGCAACCGGATTTTAAAAATATTTTTATACGTCACAAATTGAGATCGCTTTCTTAAGAGAAGCAATTTTATCTTCAGCAGCGGGAATGAATTCCTGTGCAACATAACCTTTATAACCTGTTTCCACAATCGCTTTCATTACCGCGGGATAATATAATTCCTGTGTTTCGTCTATTTCATGTCTTCCGGGAATACCGCCGGTATGATAATGACCGAAGTAGTCTTTATTGTCTCTGATTGTTCTTATCACGTCTCCTTCATCAATCTGCATGTGATAAATATCATACAAAAGTTTAAAATTAGGTGAGCTTATTCTTTTACATAATTCAACGCCCCATTTATGATTATCACACATATAATCTTTGTGATCCACTTTACTGTTCAGTAATTCCATGTGAACTGTGATACCACTTTTTTCAGCAAGCGGTAAAATTTGTTGCAAACCTTCCACGCAATTTTTTAAACCGGTTTCATCATCCATTCCTCTTCTGCTTCCGCTGAAACAAATAACATCTTTGTATCCGGCTTGTACCATTAATGGAATAACATCGGTATAATCTTTTATCAGTTGCGCATGGAAATCTTTTGTATTGAATCCATCAGTCAAACTTACTTTGCCACCATGGTAACACATCGAGCTGTAGATACCATACTTCTGCAACATAGGCCAATCTTTAGGACCCATAAGATCAATGGCATTAAAGCCAATATCCTTTACAACTTTACAAAGCTCTTCGACCGAAAGAAAACTGTAGGTCCATTGACAAACAGAATGGTTGATGTTGCCTTTCAATTTCAATTTTTTATTTTTTTCTTTGAAGGACGTGAGTGCAGGTGCAGCAGCAAATGCAACGGAGCCTGCTACTAAATTTTTAATTGCTGTTCTTCTGTTAGACACATTATTAAATTAAAGAGATAAAAAATATTTTTAAGCAACGGGTTTAG
>JAICTW010000036.1 GCA_025936195.1 Flavisolibacter sp. | reverse complement strand
TCTTCAAATACGAATCACCCAGCAAATACATGGCATGCTGACTCAAAGAATCTTCTTTACCACTTAGTTGCTTAAAGCCTTCAATAGCCTGGTTATACTGAGCGTTCTGATAATAAGCTTACGACAATTCGTACAAATCGTCTCTTCTTACTTTTTTGGAACGGTTCACATAATCACCCAGATAGGTAGCCGCTTTTGCATAGTCTTTCTTTTCAAAATAGGCATGCCCCATTAACTGCTTTAATTCAAGATCATAATACTGCGATTTGCCTTGTTTGATCTGGTCTTCCGCATATTTCAATGCTTCATCTTTTTTTCCCTGTACATAATAGATCTGTGCGATGTAATAAGGTACAATGTTTTCATAATTGGGTTCATTCTCTACTACTTTAAAGCTTTGCAAAGCATCGCTGTAATTGCGGTCCCGGAACGCAATGAAACCATAATAATAATTCGCATCAATGTAATTGGGATCATCTTTCATTTGCCGGATAGCATCCAGCAAAGGCTTTGCCCGGGCAAATTGCTGCATGGTGAAATAAGAATAACCTTCATGAAATTTCATATCAGCGATCTCGCGGTTATTCAGATTGGCAATGCTTGATTTTTCATACCAGTCAACCGCATCCGAAAAACGTTGTTGACGAAAATAAAATTCAGCCAATTGAAAACTCATCATCTCCACTCTTGCCGTGTTCTTCGTTAGTGTAATGTAATCCAGCGCCTCGTGTTCAGCCCTTTCTTCATTTTGCATTAAAGCGCTGGCAATAGTATAGTAGCTGATTTCCTGCGCCACAACAGGGGTATTTACTTTGTCAATCTCTTTTAAGGATTGCTGCAACTCTTTAAAAATTGGATAAGCCAGATTGTACTGGCCTTTCTGATAGTATTCTTTTGCCTCGTTGAATTTTTCCTGCGGATCATTGTAGAAAAAAGTTTTTTGCGCAAAAGAAACAGAAGTAATTGCGGAAAGCAAAAGCGGCAAACAAAGTTTCTTCATAAGATGTCCTTTAACCGTTTGGGAGCATAACGTTGTAAAGATTCGAATTATTTTGAGCTGAGCCAACATCATTCCAAAGAACGTCATAAAATTAAAAACAAGGAGAACGTTTAACAAAAATGCTGCAAATGAAAGGACGGAAGTCAGAGGTAAGAAGCAGGAAATGGAGTGATTTAGATTGACAGGGGATACTTATCTTGCGGCACAATTCAAAATCATCTATGAAAAGATTATTCAGCACCAGAGTATCGGAAAACGGATTAGCCTTTGCTTTATTTCTATTAAGAGTAGGCGCCGGCTTGCTTATTATGATCAAGCACGGCTTTGATAAGCTCACTCATTTTAGCCATCTGGCTCCGCGGTTTTCAGATCCTTTTCACATCGGTTCTACTACATCGTTAGCCCTGGTTGTTTTTGCTGAATTCTTTTGCGCTGCCTTTGTTGTCCTGGGATTGTTTACACGACTTGCCTGCATTCCATTGGTAATCGCCATGGCCGTTGCTTTGTTCTTTGCTATGGGTGGCGATTTTTTTGGAAAGGGTGAAGCAGCAGGTCTATTCCTCATTATCTTTTTTGTTTTGTTGATCACCGGTCCCGGCAAAGCAAGTTTGGACAGGATGATTGGAAAATAGAGAACTAAGGTAAAGGATTAGCTAAAGAAAGATTAGCGATCTCCCAGTAATCCATTTCATCCTGTCAGTCTTAGTTCAAACTATTTTAGTTCATCCAAAACCTTGTACATTTTTTGAACAAGTGATGAGGTGGAACCATTATAGTTATTGACAAGAAAAGAGAAGATGTAATCATTTCCGTCTTTCGATTTTTGATAGCCGCAAAATCCTTTTACATCGCTGATGGTTCCACTTTTCATTTTCATTCCGTTGTATTCCGGGAAGGCATTGTAATAACCATCAAACCAGGACTGGCTTCTGGCATATTTCAAAACCATTACCTGCGCATGTGTGGTGACGCGGTTGAGCGGTGAAAGTCCGGAGCCATCAACCATATTCAATTCTGTTGGAGCAATTCCTTTTTCTTTCCAAAAGTTTCTGATGATCTCCACTCCTCTGTCGGTTTCGCCAAAACCAGTTTTTTGATACGCTAATGTTTTTGCCAAAGCTTCTCCATAAAGGTTGATGCTCTTTTTTAGGAACCAGTAAACGATGCTGTCGAGAGAAGGAGAATCATGCGTATAAATAATTGTTGTATCGGGAGAAGCAGATTCAGAATGTATCTGTGTCAGTTTCAATTTCGATGTTAGGTTCTCCATGAACAATGAAGTAAATGTTTTTTGCGGAGCCGGATCAGATGCAGAAATGGCAAAAGCATTTTCGTTCAAAGGAATAGTTCCTCTTACCACTGCTTTTGTTTCCAGCAAAGGATAATACACATAGCTTCTGTCTCCGGTTCCCTTCGCTGCCGATGTGGCTACACAATATAAAGGCGCATAGGATTTAGGATTTGTTTTTACAATGGTAACAGGATCTCCAATCTCTTTGCCTGATTTCAGAACAACATCAAATTGGTTCTCGTGCCAGTTAAAACCGGTGGCACCGGCGCCATAGTAATTACCGATGTCCTGCCAGATCCAACCATCTGGAATTGTTTCCGAGTCCGATCCTTTGTCATCAATGGTAATGGCATTGAAGTGGGTAATGTTCAAAGTTTTAATTGACGATAATAATGTACTGAGAATAGCAGTATCAGAAGTTGACTTCCATCGCCAGCTTCCCAATGTAGGATCGCCGGAAGGCTTTATGTAAAAATTTCCTTGCAGCGATTTGTTTTTGATCTTTCCAATGTAACCGAATTTTGTTTCATACCTGAAATCCCTCCCCAGCAATTCATAAGCCGTTGCGGATGTTATAATTTTTAATGTTGATGCAGTTGCCAAACCAACCGTTGAATTTTTATCGAAAACCACTTCACCTGTACTGGCATTGATGACATACAACGAGGAAATGGCATTGACCAATTGCGGATCGTTCTCAAACTTTTGATAAGCATTCTGTAATCTTGTTGATGTCGTTTGTGCTTTGGATTGTGCAACTAAAAACAGAAAAACAAAAAAGAAGTAAAGCCGCATGGTTGTCATTTTTAGAATTGATTGTTTCAGGAGTTCACAAAACTAAATGAACCCCGAATAAATTTTCAGAAGAAGATTGGCAATATTATTTCTTTGACTTCAAATAATTATTTTAGCAGTAAATAGCTTCCATGGCTTCAACTACAGCGCAAAAATTTAAGATCAGGGAGAACAATGTTATTCTTGTTTTCAATCCTCCTTCTGAATACAAAGCCTCTCTCGGCATTTTGCCTGCAGATGCAAAAATCAGCAGCACAGCAAAAAAATTTGACCAGGTGCACTGGTTTGTCAAGGACAAAGCACAAATGGAAAAGGAATTGTCAAAAGTTTTGCCTTTGATAAAGGACAATGTTATTTGCTGGATCTTTTATCCGAAAGGAACATCCAAAATTCAAACCGATCTTACAAGAGACAAGGGCTGGGATCAACTGCTCAAACAGGATATGCAATGGATCAGCCTTGTTTCATTTGACGATACCTGGTCGGCATTTGGCATGCGCCAGAAAACAGAAGCTGATAAAAAGAAAGACACCGGGCCAAAGGATCGGCCCATTTTCGATTATGTTGATCCTAAAACCAAAACAGTAAAGCTTCCTGATGATGTGGCCGCGATTTTAAAAAATAAAAAAGCATTGTTGGATTATTTTAATTCGCTTGCCTTCTCTCACAAGAAAGAATATATTGAATGGATCGTTTCTGCAAAAAAAGAAGAGACAAGGAAACAGCGAATACAAAAAATGATGGAAATGCTGGAAAAGAAATGGAAAAATCCGACAAACCGGTAAATTTGTTTATGCCCATTGCCGAAGAGTTATACGAACGCATTGTTGCAGCCAAGGTTTTCATTGATGAAAACTATCATGAGCCCATTGACCTTGAAGAGATTTCGCGGAAGGCCTTTCTTTCCCGTTATTATTTTCACCGCTTGTTCTCGCAAGTGTATAAAAAAACACCGCATCAATACCTTACGCTGAAACGGATTGAAAAAGCAAAAGACCTTCTGGCAGAGAACAAAGCTGTATCCGATGTTTGTAATGAAGTGGGTTTTGAGAGTCTGGGTTCGTTTAGCATTTTGTTCAAAAAAGAAATTGGCTTCGCTCCCACTTATTTCCGCAATATGGCCTGGCTGAAAAAACAGCAGGCCAAAGAACAACCGAAGCGATTTATTCCGCATTGTTTTGTTGAAACGTATAAGTTTTAAGCTGAGATGGTGAAATTGATGAATTGTAGATTGCTGAATTGATAAATTGGCGAATTGTTGGATGGAGTTTGCCGGCTGAGTGATTGTACTTTCAGGAATTCTATTCAGCACTCGCTATGTTCACTACTGTTTTCAACCATTCACTTATTCAACATTTCAAAATACCGCTCCTACGGAGCTTTGAGAAACAATCGTGATTTATCTTTCTACTACCAAAATGTCGCTCCTCTGGAGCTTTACGTCTTCACTAGTTTGAGAAAACTACAATTCTGATGATGACACTTGCACAATGCACAATAGAATTCCCGAACGGTGCAGTGAGTGACACAACCGGTGCTCACAGTAGTAATGCAGCTAAGTGCATCATTATTCTACTTTATTTTAAAGAACTACTTCAAATGCAGAAAATAAAACTTCACTACAAACTCACACGGGAAACTAATTTAAAAACATTTAATGTTCTGTTCTCATCTTTCAATTAACCCTCTACAAAATCCTTCTTCTATCCAAAACACTCAGCAAGATTCGATAACTGGTCTTCCGTTTTTCATTATAGCTTCACTTCATTAAAACAAATTTTATGGTTACCAAACTTTCTCACACTTCCTTTTTTGTAACTGACCAGAACAAGGCTTACGATTTTTACGTAAACAAATTGGGCTTTAAAGTAAATACCGATGTAACGATGGATAATGGAATGCGATGGCTCACATTAAATCCGCCGGAGCAACCCGATCTCGAAATTGCATTGATGAATGTTTCAGGTGAGGGAATGGGTTGGGATGAAGAAGCAAGAAAGGCGCTGAAAGTTTTGCTGGACAAAGGTCTTATGGGCGCCGGTGTTTTACATACACCAGATATTCGTGCAACGTATGAGGAACTGAAAGCAAAAGGGGTTCAGTTCAAATCAGAACCCAAAGAACAATTTTACGGAATTGAAGCGATCGTAACGGATGGTTGCGGCAACTGGTTCAGCATGACGCAGCCAAAAGAAGGCATGTAATTGAGCTTTGCACAATCAATTCTCATGGTTTGCGTTTTATATTTGTTTAACTATCGCATCTATGAGAATTGCTTTTTTGTTTCTTTTTCTTTTTTCATTTATCATTGGCTCCTCACAGGACACAACATCTTCCGGCATTAAAATAGATTCGCTTCCCGAATCGCAAATTGATATTCCCATTCAAGTCAATCTGCGACCGATCTACAGTTTGGCAGAGAAAAACGTGGACACCGTTTTTACTTCTCCCGGTTATCCCGATGGCTGGGTGCAATCCGATTGTTCCACCCGCTACAAATATCATTTCAGAAGATCACCTTTGAACATGAGCATGAATGGAACTACGTTGAACCTTGCGTTTATGGGCTATTATCAAATTGTGGGATCAACAAGAGTATGCCTGAGTGGTGCTGTGCTCTCTCCGTGGACGCCGGGCTGCCGTTGCGGCTTTGATGAACCGGAACGGAGAGTGAATATCAGCTTCAACAGTACCTTTCAACTACAACCTAATTTGGTCCTCAATTCAAAGATCGTTCGTAACGAACCCAAAGCTTTGGATAAATGTTCGGTGTGCTTTTGGGGACAGGACATTACTTCGGAAGTAATGAAAGGATTGAAAGAAGAACTGGATGATTCCAAAAGATCAATGGATTCGGCTTATGGAAATTTCAATCTTCGTCCCTACATGCAGCAGGCATGGAATATGGTGAACGATGTGTATGCCATTCCCAACGTCGGTTATTTTTCATTGCATCCAAAAAAATTAAGAATGGAAAACATTGCTGCAAAGAATGATCTTCTCAACATCAACATCGGCATTTCAGCTACTCCGGTTGTAAGTTTCGAAAAACAGGAAAGTGTTCCATCTCCTGTTCCTAATTTGACGAACACAAAAAATGCCGGAGGTTTCAATATTTATCTTGAAGCAGCATTGCAATACGATTCGTTAAGCAATGTTTTGAACGGCTATTTAGTGAACAAACGCTTTGACGTTAACGAAGGCATTTTCAAAAAGCACATCATCATTCAGCACACAGATGTTTCAGGTGATGAAAACGGAAATATGAATATCAGGGTTGATTTTACAGGATCATTTGACGGCACTGCTTATTTTGTGGGCAAACCCGTGTACAATGCGGAGAAAAAAACAATTGAAGTACAGAATCTGGATTATGATCTGAAAACAAAAAATCTATTGCTGAAAACTGCAAAATGGTTGTTCAATAAAAAGATCATCAATGAACTGAAAACCTATACTTCTTTTGATCTTTCGCAATACTATGATACGGCTTCCAAAACAATGAACGATTGGTTAAACCGTGAATGGACCAAAGGAATTAGAGGAAGTGGTTCCATAACTGATCTGAAGCTGACTGCTGTTTATGCCTTGCCGCAACATTTGCTGATAAGAAGCAATTGTGTAGGAAAATTAAATGTATTGGTCTCCGATCTCAATTTGAAATTCTAAGTCTGCAAGCCTTCTGCTTCCATTGCCCGCTTGTCTTTGCGAAAAGAAAAATGCCGTTGCGAAAAATAGTTGAAGAGAATAACAACTCCGGTAGTAATTAATTGCGACGGTGTAGGATACCATCCGAAGTATTCAACAAAAATTTTCAAACAAATATAGTTGATGAGCATGCAGCCCAAAATGACAATGAAGTAGCGGAACAACTGCACTCTTTTTTTCAGATATGATCCCTGGAAGATCACGTACATGCTTAAATAAAATCCCACAGGAAATGTAAAGCAGAACGAAAGGAACATGGCGGCAATGTGTGGCTGAAAAGCAATGAGGCCAAGATCAAGAATGTGCTTGTTGAAAATATAATTATAAGAGATAAAATAAACTACAAGTCCCAGCACGGTATTGGATCCGCCGCAAGCCGCATAATGATAGGTTTGCAAAGGCAGAAAACGTTTAAAGATCGGATAGAAAAAATCCAATATTGCCAAAATGATTTTTCGTATTTGCCTGTGTATCCTGCGCATGAAAGCTGCGAAATTAACGGCAATTGCTAAAGATTGAAAACGGATTTCGTTAAGTAAGGTTAAGAGCTTGTGAAGAAAGGATCAAAAGCCGGCGACTTCAAAGCAATCACTGATTGAAACCGCTGGAACATATTTCAGTAAATTGCGGCGCAAACACGTTTCAGCAAATGAGTCTAATTCAAAAAATAAAAGAAGCAAGCGCTAAGGCCATTGAAGATATTTTCAAAATAGCGGCTCCTGCAGATGATATTGCCGTTAACCAAACCAAGCCTGAGTTTGAAGGCAGTTATACGGTTGTGCTTTTTGTATTGGTGAAACAATTAAAACAATCACCGGAACAATTGGGGAAGCAGATAGGCGATTATCTTCTTCAAAACAATAAGGAATTATTTAGTGCTTATAATGTGATCAAAGGTTTTTTGAATCTCACTGTAGCCGATGAATACTTCAATAATTTCCTTTCAAAGAATTATAACAACATTGAAGTTGGCAGGCCTGCAAAGGAGGAAAAAAGAATTGTGGTGGAATACTCCTCGCCCAACACAAATAAGCCTTTGCACCTTGGACATTTGCGCAATATCTTTTTAGGATGGAGCATGGCGGAAATTTTAAAAGCCAATGGAAATGAAGTAATGAAAAGCTGCGTGGTGAATGACCGCGGCATTCATATTTGCAAAAGCATGATTGCCTGGGAAGAATTTTCAAATGGCGCCACTCCTGAAAGCACCGGCATTAAGGGTGATCATTTTGTTGGTGACTACTATGTGAAGTTTAGCAATGAACATAAAAAAGAAACAGAAGCATTAGTTGCTGCAGGGCAATCAAAAGAAGAAGCGGAACGAAATGCTCCCATCATGCAAAAAACACAGCAGATGCTGGTAGATTGGGAGAAAGGCAAACCGGAAGTGATTGACCTCTGGAAAAAAATGAACAGCTGGGTTTATAAAGGTTTTGATGAAACGTACAATAGAATTGGAAGCGACTTTGATAAGATCTATTACGAGAGTGAAACGTATTTACTGGGAAAGCAATTTGTTGAAGAAGGATTAAAGCAAGGCGTTTTTTACCGCAAGGGAGATGGAAGTATTTGGATTGATCTTACCAGTGAAGGCCTGGATGAAAAGCTGGTTTTAAGAAAAGATGGTACTTCAGTTTACATAACACAGGACCTTGGATTGGCCGATGAGAAGTACAAGGACTTTCATTACGATCAAAGCATTTACATCATTGCCGATGAACAGAACTATCATATGAAAGTGCTGGAGCTGATCTTAAAAAAATTAGGTAAACCTTATGCTGATGGCATTTTTCATTTGAGTTATGGAATGGTGGACCTTCCTACCGGAAGAATGAAAAGCCGGGAAGGAACCGTTGTTGATGCCGATGATTTGGTTGATGAAATGGTGAGCATTGCGGCAAAGCACACGCAGGAACTGGGCAAGGTGAAAGATTTTACAGAAGAAGAACTGAAAGAGCTATATGATATTTTAGGTATTGGTGCGTTGAAATTTTATCTCCTTCGTGTTGATCCCAAAAAGAGAATGGTATTTAATCCTGAAGAGTCCATAGATTTTCATGGATTTACAGGACCGTTTATTCAATACACACATGCAAGGATCAAATCAATTTTGAGAAGAGAAGCGGCAGTTGGCAGTAAGCAATTGGCAGTTGGCAGTTTGCTTCCATTGGAAAAAGAGCTGTTGTTGTTGCTGGAGCAATATGCAACCATTGTTAAGCAGGCTGCTGATGAATACAATCCTTCTGTGCTTGCCATCTATGCTTTCAATGTGGCAAAGACTTACAATACTTTTTATACAGAACATTCTGTTTTGAATGCAGAAAATGAAGAGAAGAAACAATTGCGTTTGCAGCTTTGCCAGTTAGCGGCAAATGTGATCAAGGATGCAATGGGTTTGTTGGGGATCAGGGTTCCGGAAAGAATGTAAAGGCCCCCATCCGACTTCCCCCTTCATGGGAAGCCACCAACGCACAGACCCAGCTTATTTGACGATAACAAAAGCTCTCAAGGTTACTCAAACTTTGAGAGCTTTTCATTTCTATAGTGAATAATGAGCTATAAGGGTCTGTGCTGCAGCGAAGTCCCTCAACCGGAGGTCCCGATAACTATCGGGATAGGGAGGCCGTCTTCGTCTTCTTAAAACCCGCCCGGCAACTTCTTCTCCTGCTTCAAATTTTGAAGACTTGGATCTAACTGAATGGCTTTATCACAAATGGCCATGCCTTTTTGTTTTTCACCTTTCTTTTGAAAGCTCATACCCATCATGTACATGGCTTCGGCATTGCTGCCATTGATCTGTAAAAGCTTATCGTAATAAGCAATGGCATCATCGTATTTTTTGCTGTCGTAGCAAGCTTCTGCAAGCATATTGATGATGTTGATATCGGTAGGACGTTTTTCCAAAATCCCTTTCAACAAATTGATGGCTTCATCTGGTTTGCCGGCATTGGTATAAGCCGTTGCCAGGTTTTGCAAATATTCATTGTCCTGCCTGTAACCTTTTTCTCCTGCCAGCAATAAATATTTCAATGCATTCTGATCATCAGGAATAGCATAGTAGATCAATGCCGTTTCATAGATCCAACGTGAATTGGTTGGATTAAGCTCAATGGCTTTTAAGAAATAAGGAATGGCCTGCGGAAAATTCATCATATCGGCATAAGCCCTTGCAATGGTATAAGGAATTTCAGAATTGTTCGGATCTTCCTTGGCAGCAAAGCCAAAATACTTGATCGCATTTCCCAGGTCTTCCTTTTCGTAATACGATTTAGCAATGTAAAATGCAGCTTTTTCATTGACGTTTTGCTTCTTCAAAATTAAAGCATATTTAATGGCATCATCCCATTTACGGGAGTTGTAGGAAAGTAACATTAACTGGCGATAAGTGCTGTCGCTTTTATCACCCATGCTTTCGAGCTGCAAAAATTTTTCTCTTGCCTGCGCATAGCGGCGAAGGTTCAAATAATCAGCCGCCATTTCACTTACAATTTGCTTGTCGTTTTTGTTGAAGTTGTATGCCTTTTCAAAATGCTGGATCGCAATCAGCGAGTGACCTTTTGCTTTTTCATCTAAACCTTTCTGAAAATAAAATGAGGAACTGTCAGTTTGCGCGAGCAGCACAGTTGAAACACTTAAAGCGGTGGCTATAAACAAAAATTTTTTCATAGAAATATTGGTGTTTTCAGTTTTCGAAAATAGAGTTTTGCATCCGGTTAATCAAGTGAAAAACGGCAGTAAATTGCTAAAATTATTTTTTAATAAGAGTTTACTTTAAAACGATGGCAGCAAGCGGGGGCAAATTAACAATGAGCTTATATTTT
>JAICTW010000630.1 GCA_025936195.1 Flavisolibacter sp. | reverse complement strand
CGACACTTACGAAGATGTTGCACCTTTTTCTTCTTATTTAAAATGGGGGCCGTATAATGTGCATGATCCTTCGATAAAAAAGTTTGGCGATTATTATTATTGTTACAGTACCGATGCTGCTTACGGAATAGATGTTCGTTCAGGAATTCAAATTCGCAAATCAAAAGATTTGGTGGAGTGGCAATTTGTAGGCTGGGTGTTTAATAGTTTACCGGCAAAAGGTTCTCAATTCATTCAATCAAAAGGCGGAACGCCTAATAACAGTTTGTGGGCTCCGTATGTTTTGAAGGTTGGCAATGAATACCGCTTGTATTATTCGCTTTCCTGTTCCACACCAAGACTAAGTGTGATTGGTTTGGCAACTTCATCAAATCCGGAAGGGCCGTGGACAGAAAAAGGATTGGTAGTCACTTCAGTCAATGATAATGCAAAACAAACCAATGCTATTGATCCTTCTGTGATCATTACACCTTCCGGTGAACAATACCTGTATTATGGTTCGGCATGGGACGGCATTTATATTTTACAATTAGATGCTTCAACAGGGTTGGCTCAATCACCCGGTAACATCGGAACAAGAATTGCCAACCGCGGATATACCAATGGTAAATACAATGGAAATATTGAAGGAGCAGAAATTATTTACAATGCTGCACTCAAAAAATATTTTTTGTTCATTGCTTACGATTGGTTGCAAACAAAATACAACACCCGTGTTTGCAGGGCCGATGATCCCACAGGTCCGTTTTATGACTTCAATGGTGTGGACGCCAATACAGATGTTGATCATGGTCCCATGATAACAGCGCCTTATCAATTTATGGGACATGGAGGATGGCAGGGCATTTCGCATTGCACGGTTTTCACCGATGGCAACGACAATTATTATTTTGCTTCGCAGGCACGTCCTTCAGTTAACAGTTATTTTATGGACCTGCATGTGCGCAAACTATTTTGGACACCGGATGGCTGGCCTGTTGTTTCGCCTGAGCGTTATGCATGGGAAGACAATAGTACAGTGGTAAAGGATAGTTTGACCGGAAATTGGGAACAAATTGTTTTAGGCTACAGGGTTGTTCCGGGCTATGCTAACGAACAAACATCCGCCGATCTGCAAACAGCCGTTTCATTAACGCTTGCTGCAGACGGAACCCTGAATGGTGATGCCAACAGTAAATGGACATACAATGCACCCTGGCTTCAGTTGAAATGGAGCAACGGTTATACCGACAATGTTTTTGTGCAAAAAGGAAGAGATTGGGAAAATAAAAAAAATACGATTGTATTTTCCGGTCTTAATAATGTTGGAACAGCCGTTTGGGGAAAGAAAAAATAAGTATCAACGAACAAGAATACATGTGGAGAAAACAAATAAAGAAATGAGTAAACAAAAAATGAAAACGATTGTGCAGGTTTCGTTCAGTGTTGTTTTTTTGATAACAGCATCCTGTTTGCATGCACAATCCGACCCGGTATTCACAGTGAAAGCAAATCAGATCAAGGGCTCCATTCAACCTACGATGTGGGGAATATTTTTCGAAGACATTAATATGGCTGCCGATGGTGGTGTTTATGCCGAACTGGTAAAGAACCGTTCGTTTGAATTTGCCATGCCTTTAATGGGATGGAACGAATTGAAAAAAGAAGGTGCTAACGGAAGCGTGTTGGTCATCAATCGCGATGGCATCAATGAAAACAATCCACGCTTTATTCGTGTAACGGTTAATTCAGAAAAAGAAAATTATGGCTTGTCCAATGAAGGCTTTCGTGGGATGGGCATTAAAGCCAATGATGAATATGATTTTTCTGTACTGGCCAAAGCCAATAACAATAGCTCTGTTGTTTTGAATATTGAATTGGTCAATGCAAAGGGAGAGAAGATCGCTGGTGCTTCTCTTTCTCCTTCAGGTGATCAATGGCAGAAATATCATGTAAGCTTTACAGCAAACCAAACCGAGTCGCATGCAAAATTGAACATCTGGTTTCAGGGAAATGGATCTGTTGATCTGGACATGATCTCTCTCTTTCCAAAAGACACCTGGAAAAATCGTCCGGGTGGTTTGCGTGCCGATTTGGTGCAATTGCTTGCCGATCTCAAACCCGGCTTCCTTCGTTTTCCCGGCGGATGTATTGTGGAAGGCCGCGAATTAGCCACACGATATCAATGGAAAAAAACCATTGGTGATGTTGATGACCGCAAATTAATTGTGAACCGCTGGAACACAGAATTCAAACATCGTCCCACACCGGATTACTATCAGTCGTTTGGTCTTGGCTTCTTCGAATATTTTCAATTGGCGGAAGACATCGGCGCCGAGCCGCTGCCTATTTTAAACTGCGGTATGGCCTGCCAGTTTAATACGGCCGAAGTAGTTCCCACCAATGAAATTGATCCTTACATACAGGATGCTTTAGACCTCATTGAATTTGCCAATGGCGATACCACAACTGCCTGGGGAAAGGTAAGAGCAGAAATGGGACATCCTGCACCTTTTCATTTAAAAATGATGGGTGTGGGCAATGAACAATGGGGACCGCAATACATTGAACGCTATCTTGTTTTTTCAAAAGCCATTAAGGCTAAGTATCCAGATATTAAATTGGTCAACAGTGTTGGCCCTGATCCT
>JAICTW010000493.1 GCA_025936195.1 Flavisolibacter sp. | reverse complement strand
TTGATGACAGTGGCGGAAGGGGAGAGCGTGCTTATGATATTTATAGTCTCTTGTTAAAAGAACGAATTGTTTTCTTAGGCACCCAGATTGACGCCCAAATCGCAAATGTCATTGTTGCTCAATTACTTTACCTGAATAGTGTGGATAAGAAACAGCCGATTCATCTTTATATTAATAGCCCTGGTGGTCATGTGTATGCAGGTCTGGCCATTCATGACACCATGCAAATGATTCAGTCACCTGTTTATACCTATGCGATCGGTTTTACTGCCAGCATGGGCACGGCTTTACTCTGCACCGGTGAAAAAGGACATCGTTATGCATTACCACATGCTACTATTCACATGCACCCCACAGGCGGCGGAACACAAGGTTATACAGAAGATGTGCGTATTGCAACCCGTGAACAGGAACGATTGCAAGCCCAGCTATTTCATTTGATGGGCAGGCGCACCGGGCATTCAGGGAAAGAGCTCGAAGACTATTTCTTACGTGATCGCTATTTAAATGCGGAAGAAGCAAAATCGTACGGATTAGTGGATGAAATTTTAGGAGATTCAAGTGATGTGGTTCATCTTGATTATTCTGAATTAATTATAAATACTCGTGAACAATTACAAATTTGACATGCTTTCATTGTGAAAGTAGTGAAACAGCTTTCCAGATGTTTTGTATAAAAGGGCAGCAAATAACAAAAGGCTCAACAGGCGGAATTAAGGGATAACAATCTGCTGTAATCCTTTCTCAGCATGGGTTGCAGCAGACGAACAAATACCGGCTTTTTGTATTTACCTTCGGCTTTAGTTTTCAATCGCTAACATTCGGGCTTGAAGTTCATTGAATGCCAGCCCATCTACAAGTCCTGTCGATGGCTCCTATAAATTTGACGTTTTACAAAATCCAAGTTCTTATAGACAATTTAAAAATGACAGTAATAAAAGCAAAGCAAATTGGTAGCAAACAAGGGCTAATTTCTGTTGGACTTGGACTTTTAATTGCTCAGCTTATTATGACTTGGATGTCATCAGACAATGGAATTATCAAAGGTTTTTTATGGTTCACAACAATAAACTATAAACTGAATATTTTTATTGGTGCAATCATTATGCTTTTGTGTGGACACTTCTATGGACAAATTGCGGGAACTCAAATTATCATAAAAAAAAGAAACTTTATTCTTATTGGGTTTTTTACTGGAATTGCAGTATTAATAACAACTGCTTTTTTGTGTGGTTGGACAGGATTCTTTCAAGAAGGAATTCACAACATTGGAACAGACGACAATCCTTTTCAAGATTATATTTTTAAACCATTATTTTGGGTGACAATATTTGGAATAATTCCAGCATTTTTAGTTGGAATTTGGTTTGGTGGACAAATTAAATCAAAAGGCAGAAAACTTGAATTAAAACACAGCAGCCAACAACAAGTGCATTTGTAAAAGCATGGCTTTGACCGGCAACACTTGTGCAATAGTAATTCTTATCATCTTTTGTTATCGACAGACATTTCGCTATTCAACTTTTGTAATTATCTTCAGTGCCAGTTTTTCAATTAAGCATTTGTACCAGGCTGACCAATCGCTATTGCCATGCCTTCACAAATGCTTTACCGTTGTGTGCGACTTTGGTGACGACAAGTGAAATGATGTATCAAATATCGATTTTCAAATAAGGTTACCTTTCATGCATAGAATTTCCTTTATCAAGAAACTTATCACTTGTCTCCTTGCAGGATTGGTAATTGGCGCATGTGCATTTCGCATAAGTATTACTTACTTTAGAGCATGGGGCACTATAGGCAGCTTTTCCATCATTCCGTTCCTGACAGTAGTAGCCTCTGTTCTTTACGCATTAATATGGCAAGCCCGAAAAACAAATAATCCGTCTACACTTGCTTTCTGGCAAGGTCTTATTCGTTATGGAGTTGCATTTGACCTGGCTGAATTTGGATGGGCAAAAATCTGTCACCGTCAGTTGATCATACCATTGAGCAGGCTGGATCTTCCTTTAAAGAGTCTTTCGCCACCTGACCTATTCTGGACTTTTTTCAGCCACTCATACGTTTTTGGTTGCATCATCGCTTCACTGCAGATTACAGGAGCAATACTGTTGCTATTCCACAGGACAAGACTTGTGGGGGTATTTATATTGCTGCCAGTACTTGCCAACATATTACTGATGGACATTTTTTACCAGATCGGGCCCAGTGTTGTTGTTCATACGTCTATCATGATGGCAGGTATCTTCTACTTCCTGTTTATAGAATTCAACCGTCTGAAAGAATTTTTCTTTGCGGAAACTAATCGCTTACCCGAGCTTCAATTTTCCAGGTATGTGAAATGGATTATCCGCCTTTCTATCATTTATATTCCACTGCTGCTGATAGCCATCCACAGCGGCCCTGATAAATACCCTGCCCTCACGGGCAAGTACGAGGTAAAACAGATAAGCATAAATCAACAGATGCTCCATAGAGTCAACTGTGACAGTATACTCACGGTAGTTTATTTTGATATTAAAAATGGTTGTGTATTTCAATTCAACACACCAGCTAACAGGTGGAAAGGTATATTTACAAAGGACAACAATCACCTCAGGATAAACTGGTTTTCGCCGGCAGATAAGCCTGTTTTTACTGGGACGATGTCTACAGGAAATGGCTCCGGGAAATTAATGCTGACAGGAATGCTTGGTAAAGATTCTTTGGACATGATACTACAGAAAGCGAATAATTGAGTGCTGCTTGTTAATTACAGAACAAAATGCATACAGCCCGGGAAATGGCTAAAGTAGTGCGGCAAAAGGACTCGCTTCTATGTTCAGCTTTTGTACATATCTTCGGCCGTAGTTTTTCAATTGGGCTAATGGTTCGAACTGACGAATAATAAAATGCCAGCACAGCAGCAAGCCCTAACGTTGGCAGCCGTATAGCGACACCCCTGTAACAATGGAGAATAAAAACATCTTAATATCAGGAGCAGGAATTGCAGGGACGACACTTGCATTTTGGCTTAAAAAGTTTGGATTCAATCCAACTATAATTGAAAGTTCACCTAAATTACGGGAAGGGGGTTACGCCATCGACTTTATGGGAGCAGGTTATGACGTTGCTGAAAGAATGGAAATTATATCAGCCCTCAAAGCGGTTGACATCAATTTCTCAGAACTCGTTTTTGTTGATAGTAACGACAAGAAAAAAGGCAGTATGAATTACCAGAAAATCAAAAAATTTCTGAATGGCAGAGCTCTTACATTGCTCCGCAGTGATTTAGCAAAAG
>JAICTW010000009.1 GCA_025936195.1 Flavisolibacter sp. | reverse complement strand
GAAACACTACAGCAGGCACTCCTTTTTGAATGGCCTTTATCCAGTTAATGGCTTCTGTATTATTAATGCCGCGCAGCATCCAGGTAACATAAAACTCGTGTATCCATGGAGGATCGGCTTTGCTGATTTGTCCAACAACCGCTTTCATTTCATCATCGCTATAATAGCGCCACAAAATTTTATTGATGATGTCTTCTTCTTTTGCCATGTGGTTCAGGTTAAACACCATAAATCGAACGAAAGATTCAGTGAGTTGTCTTCCAGAAATTATTTTTTCCATTATTGTTTTACTGTTCAATACTTTTTCAACCGCTTCATTCAATTCATTGCCTAATCTTTCATCTTCTTCGTGCTCGCCATTGAAAGCAGCAACTACTGAAGGTTCGTACTCGTTGATCATTGGCAAAACGTAATGGTCTTCTTTGTGTGCATGGCCTTCAAAAAGCATGACAATCTCCTTTACCTTATTCACTGTTTCTTCTGTTTGTTCCTCCTCTGTAAAATCGGTTTGCTGCAATTGTAAAGCCGTTTGATATAAAGCAGCCCTGAGACCTTTATGAATAATGTTGAAAGAATTATAACGTTCCATGTTTAAAATTTTGAAAGGTTAAGGGTGAAAGGTTAAGGATGTAGAGTATAAGGTTAAAGGAGTGCTTGCCCTCTGTCTTTAACCCTATACATTTTTCTTTACGCCGCCTGCTTTTTTTCAAAGCCGCTAAGTATGATTTCGGTTACACCATCATGCTTTACTACTTTCATTTTTGTAGGATAGTACCCTGCTTTTTCGAACTTGCTGGGCTGCGGAATCGGCCTTTCAAATTTTTGAGTGTTCTTCAAAAAATCAAGTGTGATCATAGGCTCATAAAAAACAACTTTGCCATCATAAGAACCATAAAGAAAAGTTTGATCGAAATTGTGTCCGTTCATCTCGCCGGAAGCAGCATCAATATAGTGCTTGCCCATCATAGGAACCCCCGGACCGCTGATGTGATTGGCCGGAATATAAGCGGCAGGAACTTCAGCATTCAACTTGCCATCATCCATATAATTCATCACTTCGTTGGTTGTGGTTTCATAAAAATGAATGTCGAAGTGCGGAACGGTGTAAACATGTTCGGGTTCATGGCCGGCTGGATTCCAGTTCAGCATAACAAATTTGAACGGAGTTGATTCCCAAGCTTTGTTGTGAAAAGGAATCACAAAATCATTGGCAGGATTGTGGCCTTCTCCTGGTACAGGCGCCGGTGCTGAATTCAAAATAGCATCGCTTAAAACGAAAGATACCTGCTGGGGCACTTCATCTTTTAAAGTAACTGTGCTCCATGCCTTACCGCCGAATACCGTTACTTCATCGCTTTTGTAGGTCTTTTCTTTGTTTTTGTCTTTGTCGCATGCAAAGATGAATGTGGAAGCAGTAACTACCAGAACTAAGATCTTTTTCATAAATAATTTTTTGTGTTTGATTAAGGTTAAATGACGACGCAAAATTGTTGGGTGCTTGTGCGTTTGTAAAGTGCATTCCGAATGAAATGATCAATTGAAAGCATGAATTGAAAACCGTATTTTGAGAATGAATTCTGCTATTGCGAAAATGAACTGTGCAGAAGCTTGCATGAATTGTTATAACCTGTGTATCAGCCGGACATGTATCCGCAACACAGTAATTAAATTTGAAGGACTAATTACAACTGCTTCATGCGGACTGTTTTTATTTTATCTGTTTCGCTTTTTATTTCTGTTGCTTCTTCATCGCAACAGGCAAGGCAGTATTCGTTCCGGCATTTTACGGTAATGAATGGGTTGGCTTCCGATCTTGTTAATGATGTTATTCAGGATGCTGACGGATATATGTGGATGGCTACTACCAACGGTTTGCAGCGTTATGATGGAAATAGCTTTATCAGTTTTAAATATCATGATAAGCAAACAGGTTCTCTTCCCAATAGAATTATCAATTCCATGTACAGGGATGGAAAGGGCCGCCTCTGGTTATCGTACGATCACAATCACATTGGCATTTTTGACACAAAAAAATTTACCTATACCAATGTTCCGCTGCCAAAGGATACCAATGCCATTTTTAGCGGTCAGCATTTTTTTGAAACTGTAAAAGGTGAATTGTTGTTGATCAGGCAAGGTCGTTCTGTAGTAAAATACAATGAGCGCACCAACAATTTTGTAGCAGCCGAAAATCTTTTTTTAATTCCGCAAAACTGGCATGTGAACAAAATTAGTTGGGACCAACACATAAAACGATACTGGATCAGTTGTGATTCTGGTTTGGTGCTGGTGAACCCTGCTAACAATCATGTGAATTACCGCGGACATAATATTGATAACGATCCTGTCATTGCTGCTTTTCAAACGCAAACAGCACTCGTTGGTGTGCAGGTGGATATAGACGGAAATGTTTTCTTTTTTTACTGGCATCCCAAAGAGCCTGCTCCTGTTATTTGCCGTTATAACAGAAAGCTGCAGAAAGCTGAATACTCGAATCTATCTGTTTTGCAAATGTATCACGAGCTTATGGATTACCTGGTACAGCGAAACGGAAGAATATGGCTTTATGGTATGCCTTTTTTTGTGGAATGGCAAAGGAATATCAACAGTTTTTTACCCTTGAAGAACCAAAGAGAAACAAATGGAGCTTTCAGTTTTGATCATGTAATGCATGCCTACGAAGACAAGGAAAATAATATTTGGATGGCTACTGATAATGGTGTGTATTCCTTTAATCCGGACGATCAGATTTTTAACACCTATGACCTGGTCCGCAAACAGAAAGTGATTTATGGCGAGGTGAATGGAATAGCTGAATTGAGTGATAAAATCATTGTTGGATGCTGGGGAGTTGGTTTGTTCTTTTACGATAAAAGTTTTAAGCTCATTGATCCGCCTCCTGCATTTAAACCCAACTATTGGCATATGTCTGTTTGGGATATGGCCGTGCACAGCAAAACAAATTGTTTATGGATTGCGCAGCAATGGGGAGTGATTGATATTTATAATCCGAAGAAAAATCAAATGAAGAATGTAAAGCCTGAAATTTTCCAGGGCTCTACTATCCGGCAGATAGACGAAGATACCTCGGGCAATTTTTGGTTTGGAACACAAAACGGAAGGCTGATCAAATGGGATTATAAAAAATCGGGTGGCGATCCCACCAAAGGTTATGAACTGATTTATGTAACCGGCCGGATTTTAAAAGTGCATTACGACTACCAGGGTTTTGTTTGGGTAGGAACTCTGGAGCATGGGCTTCTAAAATTTGATGCTAAAAGCAATAAGCTGTTGAAAGTATTTACCAGCAATGGAAAAGAAGGAGAACGGCTTTTCATGAATTCGCCGGGCGACATGAGTTATGATAACGATAGCACTTTATTGGTAACAGCAGGTTGCTTGAATATCATTAATACAAAAACCAACAAAGTAACCTTCTTTGGAATTGATGAGGGTCTTCCTTCCAATACTGCGGAATCGGTACAAAGAGATACTACCGGAACGATATGGGTAGGAATGTCCAACGGCTTATGCCGTCTGAATCTCGAAAAAAAAATAATAAGTTATTACGATAAGAGAGACGGTATTAATGATGACCGCTTCAGTACAACAGGGGTGGAGCATTTATCAAACGGAAGCATTGTTCTTTTTACAGATCATAATTTCATGGTGTTTGATCCGCAAAAATTTGGTCAGAAAAATATTCCCCCGCATCCTTACATCACTTCCTTCAAACTTTCAGATCAATTGCTTTCCATGGATTCGCTGTGGAAAGAAAGAAGAGTGGTGCTGCCTTATAACAATACTTCGCTCCGTATTGGCTTTAGTGCTTTAAGTTATTTGCAGCAAAAGAAAATACATTACTTCTACATGCTGGAAGGTGTGGATAAAGACTGGATCCATGTTGACCGCCCCATGGAAGCCGTTTATAATTCACTGCCCTCCGGTGATTTTGTATTTAAAGTAAAAAGTGAAAATGCCGATGGAATAACCAGTACAGAGATCGCATCCATTCCGGTGATTGTTCGTCCGCCGTTTTGGAAAACCTGGTGGTTCCTTGGTTTGATGGGATTGTTGTTCATTATGATCCTGTACCTTATTGACAAAGAAAGAGTGAAACGAAGAGAATCCCTGGCAATGATCCGGAGGCAAATACGGGCCAACCTGAAAGAAGAAGTGAGCATAACTTTAAACAACATTAATGTGCTGAGTGAAATTGCCAAGATCAAAGCGGATAAAAATCTGGCGCAGACTAAAGAGTTCATTGATCAGATCAGTGAAAAAAGCCGCTACATGGATGAAGTGCTTGATGATACATTGTGGAGTATTGATCCGGCCAATGACAGCATGAAAAAATTTATTTTACGCATTCGCGAATTAACAGAAGCACTGAAAACCTTGCACGAAATTGAAATTGATCTCATCGTTGATAATAAAGTTCAAACACTTGAACTGGATATGAAGCTTCGTTATGAGCTTTTGTTCTTTTATAAAGAAGCGATGAATTTTATTATTCAGAACATAAACTGCGAACAGTTGTTTGTAAACATCAATAAAACCAAATCAAAACTCTACATCGAAATACTTTCTGAATGTGGAAGCAATGATGCCAACCTTGAATCCAAATTTGAAAATGTTGTTTTAAAAAGGGTGAAAGCTTTGCCGGCAACTCTGGATGTTTTGGCGGACAGCAAAAGCTTTTCAACTGTTTTGTATGTGAATGTTAGTTAGGTAAAAAATCAAAGCGTATGAATCTGTGACACCAACTGGCAAAGCATTTCAGGGAAGTATTCTTTGGAGGCAACTGGACTTCCGTAAACCTTAAGGACAGTCTGGCTGATATAAGCTGGCAGCAGGCCACTACAAAATTATATTCTTTAAATACCATTGCTGCATTGGTTTATCATATCAACTATTATGTGAGTGTGGTGCTGGAAGTTCTTCAGGGAGCACCGCTCAATGCCAGTGATAAATACAGCTTTGATCTTCCTCCTGTTCAGTCTGCGGAAGCCTGGGAAAAATTGACGGGCAAAACCTTTACTGACGCCGAAAATTTTACTGCGCTGCTTGAGCAAATGCCGGAAGATAAACTCGCGGAAGATTTTTCAGAAGGAAAATATGGAAGCTACTACAGAAACATTCAGGGCATTATCGAACACACGCATTATCATTTGGGACAGATTGTGCTGATAAAGAAAATAATTCTGCAAGCAGAAGTGAATGGGGTTTGATTGAATGATACTTTGGTTCAGGTGTTGCTAACTTTGCAATCGGAAACTACGTTCTTTCTGAAGTTCCAAGCTTATTATAACTCCCTGTTTCCGGAATCAACAAAAAACATTTCCACTCAACCTTTTTTTGACTTCTTAAACCGGTTTATCGCATTGTTTGTTTTTTCAAACTCCTGTTGTGCATCCTGCTTTGGAGCAGAAGGTTTTTTTGAACTTGTTTTTTTCCTCACCGTTGTTGTCTTTGATTTTGTCGTCCTAGTAGCCGCTGTAATTTTTATCCAGTCGCTCGATCTTTCTTCAATCACCACATCATTGCTTTGCGAAAAACTTTTGAAAGCAAAAAAGCATAACAAGATCATCAAAACAGTTTTCATTCCTTAAAATTTAAATTGTACACCGGCTGTTGTGATAAAACCATCGGATGAAATGAATACGTCCGGTTTAAATGAAGTGGATTCTCTCTTCCATTCTCTTTTGTTCTTACTGCCTTTCAGGAAAGTATAAATCAGATCGCCTGTTAAAACAGCACCGCCTACGCCCAAACAGATCAATGCATTCCGGTGCGCAGACCTGGCACTGCTAAAATATTTGTTGGCTTCTGCTTCGTTAACTCCTCTCATGCCAATAATAATTCCGTTCGCATCTTTTTGATATTCTCTGAAAGCGGCAAGGTCACTATATTTTTTATACTGGCTGTTGGACCTTCCCTGAAAATAAAAAGCACCGCCAATAGATCCTGCATAAGCAGCCGTAAGAACAAAAGAACTCAGCTTCCTGTTGTCGCCATTATGATCGCCACTTACAAAATAATGGCCAAGCCCGGGAACCAACAAATTGATGGCAGCATTGGTGGGCCCACCTTTTAATTTTGTTTTTGTTTTTTGAGCAATCATCGGATTGGAAAATGTACTGTTCTCTTTTTTAGGAACATTGTTCTTTGCAACAGGCGTATTCACTATTAACGGTGCAGAGTGTACATTCAAAATAGTGCGACTGATAGCAGTAGCGCCACGATCATCTTTCACCGATAATTCAAAGGCATAAGCACCTTCTTTGAATTCACCATTGGCCGATGCCATCAACGAATCTTTTTTTGAAATAGATAAATCAGTAGGCCCTGCAATTTGTTTCCATTGCACTGAAACGATTTTTCCATCTTCATCATGCGATTTGCTTCCATTCAATGCAATAGATTGGAAAGGCAATGTAAGTTCTCTGAAATCACCCGCATTAGCATAAGGTGTTTTATTCAGGCCTTTTGTTTTTTGCTTTGCCAATGATGGCTTCAGCGAAAGAACAATTTTTGCCTGCAATTCATCGCCTGTTTTTACCAACCCATCTTCAGGTTTCCAGTTATAATTATATATAGTCCGGCTCCTTGTGGGCAATATTTGGTCTGCTATATTTTTTGAGAACACTTCTTCAACCTTTCCATCTCTCCTTCTGAAAACTTTCAACACAGTTCCGGCGACATCCAATTCGTGGGAAGGATTTAGCTGATATTTAATTTCAAAAGAATTGTTGTTCATCTTTTGAATGGACACACTGTGGATCACTTCCTGCGAACGGCTTTGCAAGCAGCAAGTCATCAAAAGAAAAAACAAAACACTATTTGATTTTAATAGCCGCATCGCCTGAGGTTTTTGCTAATAAAATATCTGCATCCGAACCAGAAAGGTTGAGTACACTTACAGATGACACATTACTTAGATCAGCATTGAAAGAATATTTTTTAGTGTTGGCGCTATTGCCTGCAGGTAACTTGTACAACTGGCCTGAAGAAACAATCCACAGATTACCTTGTGTATCAAAATCGAAAGATTCAGGTCTGCTATTGATCAAGCCATTGGTATTGCCTCTGTCGTAGGTTCCAATTAAATTGCCTGAACTGCCCATACGTGCAACACCAGTTCCTGTTGTTAAATAAAGCTCTCCGTTCGGAGCGATCTTTATGTCATCTCCTCCATTCAAATTAACCGAAGTATTTACCATATTAATTTGTGTACCGTTTGTATTTATATAAAACAGGAGGTTACTATTCAATGAGGTCAGCCATATTCTTCCGGTATTCTCTGCGTAAGCCAGGGACGAAAACGGAACGTACCATTTAAGTTCATCGTTCTCTTTTCTCAGCTTTCCATCACCAATGGCCCATAAAACATTATTCCGGTCCACCGCTATAGAATTGATGGTGGTATTTTTTGGAAATTTAGTAGAAGAGAAATAAGAAGTCCATGAACCATTGCTGTTAAATTTTGCCACTTCCTTTCTACCATAGATCCAAAGATTGTTGTTCCGGTCTTTGTATAATTTAGTATCCTTATTAAAGGACAATTCCTGTGGCAAATTAACAGGCTGCGACCAGTTACCGGCTGTATCGGTCTTATAAAGCTTTCCATTCTCTCCTAAAAAATAAATGAGCGAAGAAGAAAATACCAGCACTTGTTGAAAGCCTGTATTGGGTAGATTGTTCAATGCCTTATAATAAGGAACGTTTACGGGTACACTAAACTGATAAGCACTCCCGCAACTGTTGGACGCACTGAGTGTAATGGTATAATTGCCGGGATTTGTAAAAGAATGTGTTGGGTTTTGCAAATTTGAATTGGTACCGTCACCGAAACTCCATTTATAAGATGCAGCATTGGTGATGGCAGCTCTCGAAAAATTAAAATCAAGATCATTGGATGTGTACGACCAATTATTATTAGTGCCCAATGCCGATGAAGAAACCGTGACAGAATTGGAAGCAGTTGCCGTATTGCAACCGGAAGCATTAAAGACAGTGAGCCTGATGGTGTAGGTTCCGCTTTTCGGATAGGTATAACTGATAGTAGAAGAAGTAGAAGGCTGGGAAGGCAAAACAGTTCCATCGCCAAAATCCCATTGATATTTTACAGCATTTTTAGAAGCTGAAGCATCAATGTTAATACTTGCGCACTCTGAAGTAGTGATCTTTTGAGCGGCTTCCGGTTTGCGGCAAACAGAAACTGTATCCGTAAAATTATTTTCTCCGCAAGTATTGGTTGCTTTCAATGAAACAATAAAGCTCTGGTCTTTTTTATAAACATGGGTAAACTTCGTTTCACCGGTAGTGCTGGTGGAACCATCTCCAAAATTCCAACTATAATTTGCTGCATTACTGCTTTGTGTTTGATTGGTAAATTCAACCGTGGAGTCGTTCAAATATTGATAAGCAAACTTTGTATCGGGCAAACAGGCAGCCACCGTAATATCCTGTGTCCAAAATGCTTCACCACATTCGTTGGACACCGTAAGCTTTACAGTATATTTTGATGAGCCTGTACTTGAAGGCGGAGGGTATTTATGTGCCGGAGGCGTTTGGCCTTCATAGTTTGTTCCATCGCCAAAATCCCATTTGTACGAACTGATAGTGCCATTGTAAGAGCTGACAACAGCAAAGCTAACTTCCAATGTGGAAGTATTTACATGCTGGGCTACAAAATCAACATAAGGAATAAAGCATTGCTTTCCGGTTTTCTCTGTAAATTTTTTACAGCCGGTCAGCAAAATGAGAGAAAGGAAAAACAGTAACACATTCCTCATATGTGGTGGTATTCAAAAGTTGGCATTAACAAAATCGGTAAATTGCTTTGGCTTCTATTCAGAGGAATTATTGGAAGGCAGAATTATTGCAGAAAAAATCATACCAGAGCTGGCTGCAGTTTTTAATTGTTTCATGCGACAAACCTTAAAACACCTGTTCAATGAAAATCCTTTCGGCAGAACAATACGTGCAGCTCATTGAAGAAAACGTTCCCGGAAGCTTTGCCTCGCTTCACAGTCATCGCTTCCTTTTAAAAAAGGGCGGCATACACTTGTCCAAAAGAGGACGTAATACTATTATCTTTAAAACAGAGAGCCATTCAAAGTTTTATGCTATTCGCTTTCTCCTGAATGATGAACCCGAACTTTTCCAACGGTATGCTCAACTGCAAAATTATTTAAACACTAAATCGTTCTCGTGGAAAGTGCCCTTTGAGTTTCTTGAAAACGAATATTATCCCATAGTCAAAATGGACTGGATTGACAGCCTTTCATTAAGTGAATATTTGAATCTCATCATAACCAATCCGCGACGCATAAGTCAACTACAATCAATTTTGGTAGCACTTTCCCGTAACCTTGAAAAAAATGGAATTGCTCACGGCAACCTCAACCTGAAACACATCTGTTTGGCAAAACTGGATCAGGAATTTGTGATAAAACTAATTGATTACGATTCCATGTTCGTTCCGTCTTTTAAAGGCAAACACAGCCTTAGTCCCGGCTCTGCAAGTTTTCAGCATCCCATGCGCTTAGCCTCTAATTTATATGAAAAGATGGACCGGTTTTCTTTTTGGGTTTTCCTGACGGCGCTGGAAGCTTTTAAAACCGACCCTTCTTTATGGATAAAGGCAGAAGAAAATGGGTACAATAAAACAGAGCAAATTTTATTCAGCTTCAGAGACTTTGCCTTTCCGCAGCAATCAAAAGTTTTTAATATTCTGAAGAATTATAACAAAGAGGAATTGAATTTTTATGTTGATAAACTAATGGAATTTTGCAGTTCCAAATCATTAAGCACAATAGAAGCACCGCAAATTTATACACAAAGAAATTCTGATCGAATCAGAAGAGAGAAGAGCAGTATCGGAACAAAAATAACTGCTGATAATTCCGGACAAACGGAACAAGAAAAGACAACAACACCCAAGGCCTCCCCGTCGAAGGAACAAAGCTTTTCATCAAACAGACCTGCTGCAAACAAAGAAGCCATTGTTGAAAGAGATGAGATTGTTCATTTTAAAGTTCAGAGCAAACTCATAAAGCAGAATGCCGAATCTTCCGGAAAAAAGAAAGTGGGAAGAACAGTTGTTATTGTTACAGCAGCAGCTGTATTACTGTTTACTTCAGCATATTTCGTCAACTTACATCATACTACTGGTAACAAAGTAAAAACTACTTCCATGGCGAAGCTGCAAGCCGAAGTACCAATGGAACAAATGATTATTTTACCAAAGCCATTTCTGCCAAAGGAAACTGTTTTCACTAAGGCTAATGCTACACAATTTTTGTCTCAACTTTACCTGGCGTACAACAAAAGAGATATTCAGTCCATACTTTCCAATTATGCCTACACGGTTAGCTATTACGATGCCGGTGCGCTAACAAAAAATAAATTGAGCGATGTGATCAGAAATCTTTTTATTCAACCTGCCTTCTATGAATGTCACCCTGATTTAAAAACACTTCAATTGAATGTACAGGGGGATAATTGTAAACTAATGATCTCTATTCAGGAGATGATCAAATTAGACAAAAACGATGATGCAGAAAATTATGCGTCAAAGATTGAATACACGGTGGACAGATCGTTCAAAATACATGCGGAGAACCGGGTTGATTAAACTAAGTAACGGAACTGTAAAATAAAAACGCCATCAGTACGCCAGTTGATAAATTCTGAAATAAGCAAATGATCTTCCTTCAAAATTTATTTGCGAAATAGTATTTAATAACCCGGGTTTTGTATCAATCCTGCAGTCTTTACATCATAATCAGGAATGGGCAATAACGCATGTTTTGGCTGGTAACCCAAAGGGCCTAACTCCTGTTGCGCAAGACCCCAGCGAACCAGATCGCTATAACGGAAACCTTCAAGCGCCAGTTCCAATTCTCTTTCCTGTACAATGGCATCAAACAATGCAGTACCTGTTGCTGTAACATCGGGCAAAGCTGCACGTTGACGAACTTCATTCAAATACTTTCTTGCTTCTGCTTCATTGTTGATGCGATAGCTGGCTTCTGCTGCCATTAATAAAACATCGGCATAGCGGATCATACGCCAGTTAGTGCCGTAATTCAATTCATTGATCGGCCCTCCCGTTTGCGTACTGAACGAGCCGTATTTTCTTTGAAAATAACCTTCAAATCCCCAGGCATGATCGTTGGCCCAATTACCACCCATTGCCAGCAATTCGCCTTTTGACATGAGCACCTGTTTTCTTCTTTCCTCATCACCTGCTGCCGCAAATGCATCCCATAATTTTTTCTTTGGCAGATTAAAACCCCATCCTCCCAACAAAGAATCGCCGGGAGCTTTTGTATAATAATCGCTACGTGGGCCCATCAGCTGAATATGAATATTGCTTTCCGGTTGCGCCCCCCAGGGAAAATTACTCCAGTCGTAACCCTGGTCTGTGGTATAAGAAATTTCAAACAGCGACTCAATACCAAATTCATAATTTTTAGAGAAGGCAGCAGCAACAGAAGGCGCCAGATCATACTGGCCTGATGAAATGACCGCTTCAAATTCATTAGCTGCTTCAGTCCATTTTTGCTGATACAAGTACACCTTCCCCAATAATGCCTGTGCCATTCCTTTTGATGCCCTGAATTTATCGGCAGCACTGTATGCACTCTTCAAAGGCAAAACAGCAATAGCATCCTGAAGATCTTTTCCAATTTGTGCATACACCTGTGCTTTGGGTTTGCGTCCGGTTTTGGTGTAATCGGCAGGAGCAATATCATCCAATACCAAAGGAACATCGCCCCATAAAGAAACTAACTCGAAATAATTGTAAGCCCGCAAGGCTTTTGCTTCCGCAATCAAACGCCTGCGCAATTCAGTTTCGGGTTTGGTTTTGTTGATCACTTTATTGGCGCGGTAAATGGTGAAGTACAACATGCGCCATGCATCTGTTATTTTATCGTTGGTCGCATCAAAATTGTATTGGTCAATGGTTTGATAGCCGGGTTGATCGCCGGCATCAGCACCACCGCAATTACTTTCATCCGACAATAAAGTTTTGATCATGTACAGGCTTCCCCAATTGCCATTGTAATGTGCCTGCATCATATCGTAGATGGCAGTAGTAGCTTGGGTAGCATCCAGATCGGTTTTATAAAATTCATCTTCGGGCAAAGCACCGGCCACGGGTTGATCTAAAAATTTTTTACACCCGCTTGCAAGTATTGCTGCAAGCAGACAAATGAAACCGGTATTTGCAAAAAATCTTTTCACCTTCTAAAAATTAAACGACAGTCCGCCGGTTATTTTTCTTGGAATGGGATAACCGCCACGGTCAATACCAATGCTGTTTTGATCATTGCTTCCACCTTCAGGATCTACTCCCGGATATTTAGTGAACGTAAAATAATCATCTAACGAAATATAAATCCTTGCTCTTTTTATTTTCAAATGATCGCACAGGCTATTGGATAAGGTATAACCCAACTGCAACTGGCGGATGCGTGTAAACGATCCGTTGAAGATCATCAGGTCACTGTTATAGATATACGGATTGGAGCCATTGGCAGCAAACCAGGTATTGGTGCTTCCTGCACCGGTCCAGCGGTTTGTAAAAAAGAATTCAGGTTTGTTGGCAGTTGCTCTGTCAAGGCGATTAAATCCCATCAGAATATCATTACCCGATTGACCTTGCAGGAAGACAAGCAGATCAAATCCCTTGTAGCCAAGGTCCACACGGCCACCATACATCAGGTTAGGTTGTGGATTACCAATATAGCTCATGTCTGCAGGCGAAATTTGTTTGTCACCATTCACATCTGCAACAATGGGCTCGCCTGGTTTTGGATGATAACCTGTAATTCCTGTTTTGGTTAGATACGCATCAACATCAGCCTGCGTTTGAAAAATACCTTCGGTTTTATAGCCATTGAAATACCACACAGGATAGCCAGCCTGCAGGGCTGTTGCATTCCAACCCACCCCTATCACAGCCCCATAAATAACAGGAGAATTCGGATCGAGATAGGTTACCACATTATGCAGTGTGGAAAGGTTGGCATCAATTTCATACGTAAATCCATTTGAAACTATTGGCTTATTGCTGTAGTTCACTTCTATTTCAAAGCCCCTGTTTTCAACACTGCCTGCATTCACTGATTTCAAAACATTACCAACAAAGATGGGTGCAGTGCCGCTTGTTAAAAGGTCTCTTGTTTTTTTATTGTAATAATCAATGCTTGCATTCAGCCTGTTTTGAAAAAAAGAAAGATCAGCGCCTATATCCAATTGTTCACTGGTTTCCCAGGTTAAATCGGGATTGGCCAAATTGCTGGGAGCAGCACCTACAATTAAATTTCCATTAGCATCCGGATAAACAATTCCCGAACCGATGGCGTTCAGCCATTCGCCCACACCCACAGAAGAAACATTCCCATTTTGTCCCCAGCTTGCCCGAAGCTTTGCATAATTGATAAACGACAATTTCTTAGGAAAGAAATGTTCATCAGAAATTACCCAGCCTGCCGATACAGCAGGATAAGTTTTCCATTGATGACCCGGCGCCAGTTTGGAACTACCATCGCGACGAACAGAAGCGCTGAATAAATATTTTTCTTTGTACGCGTAAAAAATTCTTCCAAAAAAAGAAGCCAGGCTATAATCCAATGCGGTGCTTCCAATGCGGTCCAATTTGTCAGGCACGTAATCGGCATAAGAAAAGCGATCATCTTCTTTAAACAAACCGG
>JAICTW010000290.1 GCA_025936195.1 Flavisolibacter sp. | reverse complement strand
GATTCCTACAATCTTCATTATTCCTATGCCGATGATGAAGGCATTCCACACGAAGTTTTTTTTACCGATGCCGCTACCAGTTTTAATGCATTGCGTTTTGCCACTGAAAGCGAATTAGGTGGCGTTGCTTTGTGGCGCCTGGGTTCGGAAGATGACCGTATCTGGCAATTTTACAACCGCAACATGTCTGCTGACTCTATCAGGAATTTTGATTTTAAACAATTCGGTTACATTCAAACACCCGATAATGTTTTTTATTCAGGTCATGGCGAAGTGCTGGACGTGGTAGCTACTGGCAAAAAAGGTGGAAGCTTTATTCCTGAAATTGATTCCACCGAAATGCTGATTGCTGAAGAAAATTATGACAATCTTCCGGCGCCGTTTATGGCTAAAAAGTTTGGATGGAATGGAAAGGACACCATACGTAACAGAAATAAATTAGTCCTCACTTTTGATGATGGTCCCGACCCCAGATGGACCCCCAAGGTTCTGGATATTCTCAAAAAAGAAAAAGTGCCTGCCGCTTTTTTTGTGGTTGGCATCAATGGCGAAAATAACATTGCACTGCTCCGGAGAATTTATAAAGAAGGCCATGAGATCGGCAATCACACATTCACTCATCCCAATATTGCTGAAGTCAGTCACCGGCGTGCCGTATTGGAAATGGAAGGAACACGGTTGTTGATCGAATGTGTTACCGGTCATTCCACCATTTTATTTCGAGCACCCTACAATGCAGATTTTACGCCGGCAAAAGTGGAGGAGCTTTTACCGGTGGCCATTGCCCGCACCAAAAATTATCTCGACATCGGCGAGTCTATTGACCCAATGGACTGGGAGCCAGGAGTAAGTGCCGACAGCATTTTTCAACGGGTGGTAGAGCAAAAAGAAGAATACGAAAAAGATAAAAGGGAGACCGGCGGCAACATTATTTTATTGCACGATGCCGGTGGCGACACCCGTGAAGCCACCATCAAAGCATTGCCACGTATTATTGATTATTTCAGAAAGCAGGGATACGAATTCACTACGCTTGCCGATTTGCTTGGAAAGAAAAAGCAGGACCTCATGCCTCCGGTTCCCAAAGGCAGCGGTTATTTTTTAATTGAAGCCAATTTGTTTTTTCTGCAAACCACAGGATTAATTGGCCGCATATTGTTTTCATTGTTCCTGGTGTTCATTGCTCTTTCCATAGCAAAGATGATTACGATGTTCACACTTGTTATCAGGGAAAGAAGAAAAGAAAAAAAGGAAGCACTGGTCTTTCCATCACTTCCCTCCTATCCGTTGGTTTCTGTTATTGTTCCTGCTTATAATGAAGAAGTGAATGCAGTAAGCTCTTTGCAAAATTTATTGAAGACAGACTATCCCAATTTCGAGATCATTTTTGTAGATGATGGAAGTAAAGATGAAACTTTTGAAAAAGTTTCCTATGTATTTGCCGGCCATCCCAAACTAAAACTTTTTACCAAGCCTAATGGAGGAAAGGCTTCTGCATTGAACTTCGGCATTGCTCAATCCAAAGCAGATTATGTGGTTTGCATTGATGCCGATACCAAATTAAAACCTGATGCTGTTTCACAGTTGATGAAACATTTCCTGGCCCCCGCTTCCCCAGGAGCTAAATACAAATCAGCAGCTTCAAAAAGCCAGGTTGCTGTGACTGAATTTCCCCCGTTGGGGGAACTGAAGGGGGCCGTTGGTGCTGTGGCCGGAAATGTAAAAGTGGGCAATGAAGTAAACATGCTTACCAAATGGCAATCCATTGAGTACATTACAGGACAAAATTTTGACCGTCGTGCTTTTGCCAGTGTAAATGCAATCACTGTTGTCCCCGGCGCCATCGGTGCTTTTAGGAAGCAGGCCATTGAAGATGCGGGCGGATTGACTACCGATACGCTTGCAGAAGATTGTGATCTTACAATAAGGATCATTCGTTCGGGATATATTGTCAAAAACGAGAATGATGCACTTGCTTTTACCGAAGCACCGGAAAAAACAAAACAATTTATAAAGCAACGTTTCCGCTGGAGCTTCGGCGTGTTGCAAAGTTTTTGGAAGCACCGGCAGATTTTGTTCAGCAGAAAATATAAATCGCTTGGTTGGTTGGCATTGCCTAACATTTTATTATTTCAATACATTATTCCGGCCTTCATTCCGCTTGCCGATCTTTTTATGGTGCTAGGGTTATTTACAGGCAATGCCGTCAGAGTCCTTCCTTATTACATTTCATTTATGGCTGTTGATGCCGTTATTTCGCTCATTGCTTTTCGTATGGAAAAGGAAAAGCTTTCGAGACTGATATGGCTGATACCGCAACGATTGATCTACCGCTGGCTGATGTGGTATGTGTTGTATAAATCGGTAAGAAGAGCCATCAAAGGTGAACTGCAAAGCTGGGGCGTATTAAAAAGAAGCGGAAGAGTGAAAGAGGTGAGTGTTTGAGGTGAATAAAAATCATACTTAGGCAAATGCCATACATTATACCTGGCAAAAAGAATAAAGGGAATGTAGGAGAAATTAATAGTAACAATTGTGTCGGTAAATAGTTTTTCCCTTAAGCTTTATAATTCATACATAGAGAGCAGGAAAAAAACAGCGAACAGTACAAACACCACGGTTAATCCAAGCAGGTTCAGTAATAAAAACTTTACTACAGTCTTTCCCCAGGTTTGCCTGTAAAAATTTTTCATTTCCAACAACAAATACAAAGGCCATGCAATAAGTATAGCCATGATGAAATAAGAAAGGAATTTCCATCCCGGCTTCGATTCCAAAGAGGTAATGGCCAAAATGAACAATAATAAAATGAAGCTGAGAATGTAATGGTATAAAGTGAATATCACATGGTCGCTGTAATAATATTGCTTCCTTCGCAAGTACAATAATTTCAGGATCAGCGCAAAAAACGGTAATGAAATAAAGAGCATGTAGGGCATCCGGTGAAGAAAGGTTTCCCAGATAGCTTCTACCATTTCAATGCTGTTGTTATTATATTTCTTGCTTAACTGAATGGTTCTTTTTGAAACTGCCTGCGTTAGCCAATTATCTCTTTCCGAAGATGGCAAAGCGTTTTGAATGGAATCGTATTGCCTCACACTGCTGTAATCTTTTCCATTGATGTTGATGATGCTGTCACCTTCATATAATTCCGAATAAGTCAACGGTTTTGAAGTGTCCTTCAGCAAACTGATCCTGCGCAAATATTTTACGCTATCCCGTGGCTTTTGTTTTAATGCTGCCTGGTAATTTTCAGTCTTGGTTTTTCTTTGGGCCAGGGTCAATGGCTGTGTAGCATCGGAACTGATCACCAATCCATTTTCGCTTTTCATGGAAAAAAATACCAGAAAGAAAACAGCCGATGTAAAAAGATACATGCGGATTGGATGCAAATAGCTCTGTCTTTTCCCTTCGCAATACTTTCTTGCTACCTGCCCTGGCCGGGTAAAAATGTATTTAAGGGTATGAAAGAACTTCCCGTCAAAATGAAAAATGTCGAAAACAAAATGTTTGGTCAACGACCAAAAGCTTTCTTTGGTTTCCACATTCTCCTGTCCGCATACATGACAATAACGGCCAATTACCGTAGCGCCGCAGTTTAAGCAGTTTTTTTCCTTACGTTCTGGTTGGTGAGACACGCCAAATTTTTCTTAAAAATAGGGACAAAAATGCCAGTTGCTATATTGTATGAAACATTCATCAAAGCATTTTCTATTTTTGAGCAAACAATATCTTAATGAAACCTGTTCTTCTTGCCGCCATTCTGTTTTCCAGCTTCGCTTCTTCAGCTCAGTATTATTATAAGGATATAGTAGGAACGAAGGAATCTTCGGACCAGCTCAGGACCTATATCAAAAATAAAGTAAGCCGTGTTTTACTTACCAGCTACGATGCCGATGATACAAAGAGTGATAATCTTTTTGTGCAGCAGGAATTTTCTCCCGCTACCAAAACATTAAAAACGATTACCGCTACCGGAGCCGATGATCAAAACACATCCACTTTATACACCTATGCCGATGTTAACGGAAATATGATTAAAACCGTGGACAGCACCGGCATCGTAGTAAGTACTACAGATTATAGTTATGATGCTGACGGAAACTTATCTACCATCATCATCAATTCATCGGATACGGTATCAAGCGAGTCGGAACAACATATCTGGAAATGGGAAAACGGCAAGCCCATTCAAATGCTGCGCATCAAAAACAAGGTAGACACTACTTATGTTGATTTTAAAACGGACGAGAATGGCAATGTAACTGAAGAGACAGAGACACATAAACATATTCAGTCGAGACCCTATTATTATTATTACAATGACAACAATCAATTGACAGACATTGTCCGTTACAACGAAAGAGCAAAACAGCTGTTGCCTGAATACATGTTTGAATATTCACCTTCTAACCAGGTGATTCAAAAAATTACGGTGCCAACTAATAATTCTGATTATCTCATTTGGCGGTATCTGTACAACGCACAGGGACTAAAAACCAAAGAAGCTATTTACAGCAAGCATGATAAACGAAATCCGGTAGGCAAAGTAGAATATCAATATTCATTTGCTCAATAATCAATTGGCCATTCGTTTCAGCTTTTGATGATTGAGTATTATGATCTTCCCATCCCTGATGTCAATTAATTGTTCGGCTTTGAAACTGGTCAATGTGCGTATCAGCGATTCAGTGGCGGTGCCTGCAAGTGCAGCCAGGTTTTCCCTGCTGAGATAAATAGCATCATTGGGAGTGCCTTGATAGGTTTTGTG
>JAICTW010000050.1 GCA_025936195.1 Flavisolibacter sp. | reverse complement strand
TTGGGTGGAATGGCAACGTCCCGGCTTTGATCTTGGATTAAAATTGAAAGAATGTCTGGATGCCAATTCAGGTATTCGCGGCATCATGCTGGGTTCTCATGGATTATTTACCTGGGGCGATACCGCTTATGAATGTTATATAAATTCATTGGAAGTTATTGAGCAATGTGCTGAGTACATACAGTCTTCTCTATACAAGCAACCCGCAGTTTTCGGTGGGGCCAGGGTCCAGTCTTTGTCGAAAGATGGCCGTCTCTCACAGGCAGTTGCCCTGGCTCCCATACTGCGTGGACTTTGTTCTTCGCATACAAAAATGATTGGCCATTTTACAGATGATGATCGTGTATTGGAATTTGTCAATTCAAATGATCTTGACAAATTAGCTCCAATGGGAACATCCTGTCCCGATCATTTTCTTCGCACCAAAATTTCTCCATTGGTTTTGCAATTAAAAGCGGACGATGATCTTTCGAATCTAAAGGCTGTTAAAGAAAAATTATTGCCGCAGTTTGAAGCTTATCGCAAAATGTACCAGGACTACTACAACAATTGCAGGCATGATAGCAGTCCGGCTATTCGTGATTCCAATCCTGTGATCATTTTATATCCTGGTGTTGGTATGTTTTCTTTTGCAAAGGATAAAGCAACCGCAAGGATTGCTTCTGAATTTTACATCAATGCCATCAATGTTATGCGTGGTGCTGAAGCTATTTCAGAATACACTTCGTTGCCAAGACAGGAGGCATTTGATATTGAATACTGGTTGCTGGAAGAAGCCAAACTGCAAAGGCTTCCCAAACCAAAACCGTTGAGTGGCCGCATTGCACTCATCACCGGAAGTGCCGGTGGTATTGGAAAAGCCATCGCCAAAAAATTTGCAGAGGAAGGAGCTTGTGTAATTATTAATGATAACAATGAACAAAGACTGGAGGAAGCAAAAGCCGAATTTCAAAAACAATTTGGCAAGGATGTTTTCATTGCGTCGGTGCTTGACGTAACTAACTCAGAAACGATTGAACAAACGATGAAGGCAGCAGTGCTGGCCTTTGGTGGCGTTGACATTGTTATCAATAACGCAGGATTATCTATTTCAAAACCAATTGAAGGGCATACCGAAAAGGATTGGGATTTATTATACGATGTTTTAGTGAAAGGCCAATTTTTTGTTACGCAATGTGGTGTTGACATTATGCGCAAGCAGGGTTTTGGTGGCGATGTGTTGAACATTGTCAGTAAAAACGCATTGGTGAGTGGACCCAATAATGCAGGTTATGGTTCGGCAAAAGCAGCGCAATTACATCTATCAAGATTAAACGCAGCGGAATTAGGAAAAGATAAAATAAGAGTGAACGTTGTTAATCCTGATGCTGTCATTGCAGGAAGTAATATTTGGAGCAATGGCTGGGCCGAAGGAAGAGCGAAAGCTTATGGAATTGAGGTAGAGGACTTACCTGCATATTATGCCAACAGAACATTGTTGAATGAAATTATCTATCCCGAAGATATTGCCAACGCCTGCTTTGCTTTCGTTGGTGGATTGCTCAACAAGTCAACAGGAAATGTATTGAATGTGGATGGCGGAGTGGCGAATGCGTTTGTGAGGTGAGAACTGGTATTGAGATATTGAGATATTGAGATATTGAGATGGTGAAAAGTATAGACATATAAAATGTATTTTTATTAGGAACCAATTAATACACATTTATGTCGGATACTATTTCTCTTGAAGACTTGGAGATTTACAAATTAGCTCTTGAAATAGGAGAACACGTTTGGAACATAGTTGCCGAATGGCAATACTTTCCCCAGAAGACAATCGGGAGCCAATTTGTAGAGGCATCAGACTCAATTGCGGCCAATATTGCAGAAGGCTATGGCCGTTATTTCTATAAGGACAGAAAACAATTCTGTTATTACAGCAGAGGATCATTAATGGAAACAAAAACCTGGACAACAAAAGCGTTCAACCGGAAATTGATTTCAAAAGAGGAATTTGATAGGCTGATTGAGAAATTAAAAACCTTGCATTTTAAGCTTAATATTTACATCAAAAAACTAAAACAAGGAACGCAATCTCCCAATATCTGAATATCCAAATATCCAAATATCACACGCATGGAACGACTGGCTTTTAAAATGAAACTCTTCCCCGGCTTTGAAGCCGAATATAAAAAGCGTCATGATGAAATATGGCCGGAACTACAGCAATTGTTGAAAGAATCAGGCATTAGTGAGTACTCCATTTTTTTAGATGAAGAAACCAATAGCTTGTTCGGCGTGTTGAAAATTACTGATCCAAAAAATATGGATAACTTACCACATCATGAAGTGATGCAACGCTGGTGGAAATACATGGCTGATATTATGGAGTCCAATCCTGATCATTCACCGGTAAGCATTCCTTTAAAGGAAGTTTTTTATTTACCATAAAGAGGATATTGAGATATTAGGATAGTAAGATAATATTTCAAGGCTCCAGTTCTTTTTCGCGAGATAATGCCGCAATCAATAAATCTCAATATCCCAATAACCAAATATCGCAATATCAAAATATCTTTTTTATGCTGATAGAGAACTATAAACTACAGGAAAGCAATGAGCAGTTTGCAAAAGAGCATCAACGCAATTTTGAATTCATTGCTTCCTCAGCGAAAAATATAGATTCCGTTTTACAAAAGCTGATAGATTTTCAAATTGCTATTCCCAGTTGGGCATTGGGTGCAGGTGGAACAAGGTTCGGACGTTTTTCCATTGGTGGTGAGCCTCGCAATCTTGAAGAGAAAATTGAAGACGTGGGTTTGTTGCATGCACTCAATCAATCAAGCGGTGCCATTTCCTTACACATTCCCTGGGATATTCCTGAAAACCCTTCATCAATAAAAGCGTTGGCTGCGCAACACGGATTGCGTTTTGATGCTGTGAATTCAAATACCTTCCAGGACCAGAAAGATCAAAAGCACAGTTACAAATTTGGTTCGCTGCAACATGTAGATAAAGCTATTCGCAGGCAAGCCATTGAGCATAATATTGAAGTGATCAAACAAGGTGTTGCCTTAGGTTCTGATGCCATTACCGTTTGGCTGGCTGATGGTTCTTCATTTCCGGGCCAGTTGAATTTTAGAAAAGCATTTCAGAATACGCTGGAAAGTCTTAAAGAAATTTATGCCGCACTTCCGGACAACTGGAAAATGTTTGTGGAATACAAAGCTTTTGAACCCAACTTTTATTCCATGTCTGTTGGTGACTGGGGGCAATCGTATTTGTATGCATCCAAACTGGGCGAGAAGGCTTATACATTGGTTGACCTCGGCCATCACTTGCCCAATGCCAATATTGAGCAAATTGTTTCTTTGTTATTGATGGAGGGAAAACTCGGCGGATTTCATTTCAATGATTCAAAATACGGTGATGATGATCTTACCGCAGGTTCCATAAAGCCTTACCAACTGTTTTTAATTTTTAATGAACTTGTGGAAGGAATGAATGCACGAGGAATGAACCATGCAACGGATTTAGGCTGGATGATTGATGCCTCGCACAACATCAAAGATCCGCTGGAAGATTTGCTGCAATCAGTGGAAGCTATAAAAATCTCTTATGCACAAGCATTGTTGATTGATCAAAAAGAGCTGGCTGTCGCAAGAGATAATAACGATGTAGTAACGGCGCAGGAAATTTTGCAGCAGGCTTATCGCACCGATGTTCGTCCATTGGTTGCCGAGGCAAGATTAAGAGCCGGCGGTGCGCTGAAGCCAATTGAATTTTTCCGTCAGCAAAAAGTGAGAGAGCATTTGATTAAAGAAAGAGGGATGAAGACTGTGGCGACGGGACTGTAATTTTCCTGTCCCGTTGGGACAACTTAGGCTGGAGAGTTTTTTGTTTTCTCGTTTTGCTTATACCAGTTAGTTATAGTGAGAGTTTTGAGCAAGATATGTTGGAATTTAAATTCAGTTTCTATTTGAAACAGTTCTTTAAAATAAAGTAGAATGATTTTATACTTAGCTGCATTGCTACTATTGTCTTTCGTTGTGTCACTCACTTGTACGTTCGGTAATGCTATTGTTCCTTGTGGAAGTGTACTATTGAAGGAAAGAAACTTTTATCACTAGAATTCTTGAACCACTAAGACGCCAAGGCACAAAGTTTCACAAAGGCTTTGTGCTCCTTCGTGTCTTAGTGGTTCAAAAAAATTGCGCTTTAAAGAAGGATTGGAAAACGGTAGTGAGCTTCACAAGTGATGATGAAAGACATGAACGATGAACGGAGCGCCGCAAGTAAACTTAAATAGTAGCCATACAGATCGGCGCATAAAAAACATCATCTTTCTTGGGATGAAAAACTTTTAATCGGCCATTATTAGAAAGTATCTATTGTTAATAGCCGAACACATTAATCATTCTACGACAAAATTTTTTATTCACAGGCCAATCATTTGAACAAACATGACCAAACTTTATTAAAATAAATTCTCTGAATACAATTGCAGATAAAATCTCGTGCAGATTTTCAGAACAAACTCTAAAGCAAACAATTTCAGGAAACCAATCCTAGCAATTCTTATCTTTCTTAACCGAAAGAGCTAACGATGAAAAATAAAAAGCCTGCTATAGCGGTTATTGATGTTGGCAAGACCAACAAAAAGTTATTCCTCTTCGATCAGGATTATAACATCGTTCACGAACGCTCTGCCCGTTTTATTGAGACCGTTGATGAAGACGGCGATCCCTGCGAGAATTTAGAAAGCCTTCGCCTTTCTGTTTTTGATTCGCTTCGGTGGATCTTCAACAAAAGAGATTTTGATGTAAAGGCAATCAATTTTTCCGCTTATGGCGCTTCACTCGTTAACATTGATGAAGATGGGAATCCCGTGACTCCACTATACAATTATTTAAAAGCTTATCCCGAAGAACTGAAGAAAAGATTTTACAAAACTTATGGAGGTGAAGAAGCCTTTTCCTTGTGCACCGCTTCACCGGTTTTGGGAAGTTTGAATTCGGCCATGCAATTGTATCGTTTGAAATATGAAAACCCTGATGTTTTTTCGCAGATAAAATATTCATTGCACCTTCCGCAATATTTAAGTTACCTGATTTCTTGCAAGCCTTGTTCAGATATTACAAGCATTGGTTGCCATACCAACCTGTGGAATTTTCAAAAAAATGATTATCATCATTGGGTGCATGCAGAAGGCATTGATGAAAAGCTGGCGCCCATTTGCCATTACAATGAAACGACAAAAGCTGTTTTTCCGGGAAATAATTATCTGGTTGGAATTGGATTGCACGATAGTTCCGCAGCACTAATTCCATACATGGTCAGCTTTCATGAACCTTTTGTTTTGATATCAACAGGAACCTGGTGCATTAGTTTGAATCCGTTTAATGATACGCCGTTAACTGTTGAAGAACTAAAACAGGATTGCCTTTGCTATTTGCACTATCAGGGGAAACCTGTCAAGGCTTCCCGTTTGTTTGCAGGACAGGCACACGAAGATGGCGTTAAGCGCATTGCAGATCATTTCAATCAAAATGCAATTAAATATCGCAGTATCGAATTTAATCCTGAACTGATTGCTGTTCTGAAAAAAAACAATGAAGCGGAAGGCGGATTGAAAATTGGTTTTGATGCAAGAGATCTTTCCTCCTTTGAAACAGATGAAGAAGCCTATCACCAATTAATGCTTGATATTATCAACTGCCAGGTAAAATCAACGCAACTGGTTTTGAATGGTTCTCCTGTAAAAAGATTGTTTGTGGATGGAGGGTTCAGCCGCAATGCGGTTTACATGAATTTACTGGCCATGGCGTTTCCGCTACTGGAAGTGTATGCGGCTTCTATGGCGCAGGCTACGGCATTGGGTGCGGCTTTGGCCATACATTCTTCATGGAATAAAAGGCGTTTGCCCAATACACTGATCAAACTTCAATATTATTCCGCAGCACAAACCACATTGGTTTAAAATTTAATAACTGTCAAATTCACAAATAAAAATTTTCTTCGGCGATTTACGCAAACGTTTGCGTAAATATTTTGTGCTAAAGCAATAAAAAAACGAATTTTTCAGGATGCTTCAGGATAGTTGTCGGAAGATGAACAAATACTTTTAATTGGTTTTAGTAAGGAGAAAATAGTTCATTCTGCTTATACGATTGCTAATAAAGGAATTTAACCAGACTGCGATATGAAGACAAATTGCTTGCAAGTTTACTTACAGTTGGAACTGCTTTATTCTCTGTGTTCCTTACACAAGTGGAAATCCATTCCTGAGAGCTATTCTCAACATTTATTACAATCAAAAATTTTTGTGAAGAACAAACATTAATTCTTTTTCATACCATGCATTATATCAAACGACTAACGATTTTGCTTCTGATTACTGCTGCTTTTTTTTCCTGCAAGAAAAAATTTGATGATTACTATGCACGTCCTGCCTCACTGGAACCTCCGGTGTATCAACAGTTACAGGCAAAAGGGAATTTCAAAAGCTTTCTGGCCGTGATAGATAAATCGGGTTATAAGCCTACATTAAGTGCGGCAGGATATTGGACCGTGTTTGCACCGACTGACTCTGCTTTCCAGGAATATTTTGCAGCCAATAATTTTTCAGTAGATAAATTGGATTCGGTGAAGGCACGTGCACTTGTTCAATATTTATTAGTGTATAATGCTTTCAATAAAGACAGAATTGACGATTATCAATCAAACATTGGCTGGGTGGCAGACAATGCTTTCAGAAGACGTACGGCTTACTATACCGGTTTTTATGATGATACCAGTTTCACCGGTACTGCGTTGAAGGCAATTGCTTCTAACCGTAATGGCTTTTATGTTTCAGACGATAATAACAATAAATACATTCCTTACTTCACTAATGTATATTTTGCAAACAAAAATTTAAGTGCATCTGACTACACTTATTTTTATCCGAATCAAACCTTTACCGGATTTAATGTTGCGGGAGCAAAGGTTACTGCACAGGACATAGCCGCCGAAAATGGTGTGATCCATATCATTGATAAAGTAATTACGCCTCTGCCTTCCATTGATGAATACCTGAGAGAAAAACCGGAATACAGCGAATTCAGAAAATTGTTTAACAAGTACATGGTTACTTATGAATTGAATAGCGATGCTACACAGCGTTATCAGGTATTAACAGGCCAGGCAAAGCAAGTGTATGTGAAATCGTACAGTGGTGCTCTTGCGTTTTCTCCCAATAATGAAAATTATCAGAAGCTTCAGGATAATGATGCGCAGCAGGATTCATGGAGCATATTCGCTCCAAAAAATGATGCCTTGCTGGATTATATAAAAAACACATTGCTTGAATACTATGGAAAGGATTTAAACAATTTAGATAAACTGCCTCCGCAGGTGATGGTTGATTTTTTAAATGCGCACATGTGGCAGACAGCCGTATGGCCAAGTAAGTTCAGTAGTACACTCAGCTATCTTGGTGAGGAAGCCCGTTTCAATGCGCAGACTGATGTTTCAGATAAGCAGATTTTAAGTAACGGAATGTTTTACGGGACCAATAAAGTTCAGGAAGCAAATGTTTTTTCCAGCGTGTATTCAAGGGCTTACCTCGATCCTAAATACAGCATGATGACAAGACTGCTGGACATGGAATTAAAGTTTCTTATTAACAGCCCACGCCAGAATTATACTTTATTCATGATGTCGGATAATGCGATCAAAGCTGCGGGATATGATTATGATGCCACATTAAATGTATGGGGATACACGCCAGCGGGTGGTACAAGAACAACGGGAGAAGCCGTGCGTCAGCGTTTACTCCGCATTTTAAATACAAGCCTTATTGAAACTCCCCGCAACGAATTGAGCAGCCTTTCAGGTTCAGGTATTGTTGCTGCCTATAACGGAGAATATATCAAGTATAACTACAACCAGATAATTTCCGCCGGAACACAGGACGAGGGAAAAATTGTAAAAGTAGATAGCTCCCGCGTGGTGAAGAATGGAAAAGTGTATTATTTGAATGGCCTTCTTACATTTTCAGAAGAAAATATTGGCACGCATATTCAGGAACTCGCAACCGCCGATAAGCAGTTTGGCTTCTTCTGGAACTATTTGCAGAATTCAACTATTTACAACGATGCTACCGGTGAGATCATCGGTACTTCTTCAGGTACATTTTACACGGTGTTTATACCCGACAGCAATGCAGTTAAACTGGCAGTGAAAGATGGAGTGTTGCCTGGAAATGCAACTACAGGTGCACCTGATTTTAATCCTTCTTCGCAGGCGGATAAATTATTGGTAAACAATTTTATTCTCTATCATATTCTCAACAAAAAATCCATTATTCCTAACGGCGGTGAACCTACTGAAGCTACTGCCTATGAAACGCTTTTGAAAAACTCGGTAGGAGATGTGCTTACTGTTACTGTATTACCGTTTGCCACAAAACTGAGGGATATGAATAATCGTGAAGCCAATGTGGAAGTGCCGGAGAGTAATAATCTGTCCAACCGAACGGTCATTCATTTAATAGACAATTATCTGAAATATAACTATTAACCCATCATAACTGCAGAATGAAAAAAATATTTGCCTGTATTGGTTTACTGATCTGCTTTACCGCTTTTCAAATGCCTGTAAAAGCGCAGCAAAAAATAACGGTTCAGGGCAGGGTGCTTGATGCTAAAAGAAATCCCATGGCAGGAGTAACGGTTGCGGAAGTAGATGCAGAGCAACGCACCATCAATGCAGTGAAAACAGACGTAGATGGAAATTTTGCCATTAAGATTTCCAACACAAATAATAAGCTGTCTTTCTCTTATATCGGTTTTAAAACGAACACTCAAGCCATCAATGATAAATCCACGATCAATGTTTCTATGGAGGCAAAGGACAATGGCATGGATGAAGTGGTTATCGTCTCGCAAAAAAAATCTGATAATGGTTTGGTGTCCATTCCGGAAAGAGATCTTACTACGGCTGTTGCACACATCAATGCAAAAGATATGGAAGAAATGCAGGCGGCTTCCATTGATCAGGCTTTGCAGGGCAGACTTCCCGGTGTGGATATTACGGCTGCATCAGGAGATCCAGGTGCAGGTATGCAGATCAGGATCAGGGGAACAAACTCTATTAATTCATCCAATGATCCTTTGATTGTAGTGGATGGAATGCCTTACGAAACGCAAATTCCTTCTGATTTTAATTTTGGTACGGCTGATGAAGTAGGCTATGCCCAGCTTTTAAATATTGCACCATCCGATATCAAGGACATCACCATTTTGAAAGATGCGGCTG
>JAICTW010000257.1 GCA_025936195.1 Flavisolibacter sp. | reverse complement strand
TTTCATCAATCCGCATGATGTTTGCGAATGGGCACGTTTTCAAAAACTGCCCGAAGGTTCAATTGGCACTGTTCCTCCATTATCTGAATTGCCTCCGTTGAAAAATAATATAGATCCACCCAAAGATGAATCAGATGCTATGTCGCTCATCCGGCAATCCTATCACAACACTAAAATGTTTCCGGTAGGTAATTATAATGAAGCAGACTGGCGGCGTTTGCGTTGGGGTTATTATCGCTTGCTGGAAAAAGTGGATTCCTTAATTGGACGTGTGCTTGCTTCTATAAAACAAAATGGTTATGATAACAATACGCTAATTGTTTTTACAAGTGATCATGGTGAAAGTTTGGGCGCACATGAATTCAATCAAAAAACAGTTTTTTATGAAGAGTCGGCAGGTGTGCCTTTTATTTTACGTTACTCCGGTAAACTAAAACACGATAGCAATAATTCTTTAGTGAATAATGGAATTGATTTGATTCCAACGCTGATGGATTTTGCCAATATTCCAAAACCAACTGCTCTTCCGGGAAGAAGTTTGAAAGAAGAAGCGATCAAAAATGAAAGCATCAAGAATCGTCCTTACATCGTGGTAGAAAACCGTATGACGCAAGGTGGTGTTGTTGACGGCAAAAAACCGGTGTTGAATGGTCGGATGGTACGCAGCGAACGATATAAATATTGTCTTTATGATCTTGGCGACAAACGGGAAGAATTGTATGATCTGAAAAATGATCCGGGTGAAACCATCAACATCGCTGAAGAAAAATCTTCAAAAAAAATATTGGAGCAACATAGAAACTATTTAAAAGAGTTTGCAAAAAAATATAAGGATACGCTGGCATTAAAAATGTTAAACGAAATAAACAAATAGAGGTGATCAGGAAAAACGGACTTATGAAAAATATTTTTTTAGGATTGATTTTATTCGCTTTTTCTGCCAATGCCCAGCAGAAAATTGACGTGGACAAACAAATGGAGTTGGCTGCAAAACAATACAAAGGCATGTTGCAGGAATTTCAGGATACCGATCTTTTCCCGCAATCGGTGAATAAAGATGGCAGCTATCGAAAAATGAAAGCGGATTGGTGGTGCACCGGTTTTTTTGGCGGCATTTTATGGTATTTGTATGAATACACCGGCGACACCAGTTTCAAAAATGCAGCCGATAAATGGACGATGGCTTTGGAGAAAGAGCAGTATAATAAATCCACTCACGATCTGGGCTTCATGCTTTATTGTTCTTTTGGCAATGGTTATCGCTTAACAAAAGATCCAAAGTATAAACCGATTTTATTGCAGGGTGCGGCTTCGCTTTCCACAAGATTTCATCCGAAAGTTGGTTTGATCAAATCATGGGAAAGCTTTGGCAAATACAAGTATCCTGTGATCATTGACAACATGATGAATCTTGAATATTTATTGTGGGCAGCAGAGGCTTCGGGGAACAAAGGCTATTATGACATCGCTATTTCACACGCCGATAAAACCATGCAAAATCATTTTCGTCCCGATTACAGCAGCTTTCATGTAGTGTGTTATGATAGTGTTGGAAATGTGCTGGCGAAAAAAACAGCTCAGGGCTATTCCGATAGTTCGGCTTGGGCAAGAGGACAGGCTTGGGGACTTTATGGCTACACAATGATGTATCGCGAAACAAAGGATAAAAAATACTTAAACCAGGCCATTCACATCGCTGATTTCTTTATGAACCATCCCAACTTGCCTGCAGATAAAATTCCGTACTGGGATTTTAATGCGCCAAATATTCCTAACGAAGTGAGGGATGCTTCTTCTGCAGCCATCGCCGCATCAGCTTTGTTGGAGTTAAGTGGTTATGTAAAACATTCTTTGCAAAAAAGCTATTTCGCCTTTGCTGAAGATGTTTTGAAAAGCTTGTCAAGCCCTGAATATTTTGCTTCTGAAGACAATCATCATTTTTTATTAAAACATTCCACCGGCTCCAGGCGTGCCAACAGCGAAGTGGATACGCCGATCATTTATGCTGATTACTATTATCTCGAAGCATTGTTGCGTTACAACCAGTTAACAAAAGCAAAGAAAAAATCATAACCGTATCATTTGAAAAGATCAATTTACTGAAATGAGAAAAGAAAATTTTTATACAATAATGGTTTTACGAAATAGATCATTTTTCTTTTTCGTTCTTGGATTATTTCTTATAGGAATCACTCCGGTTTTTGCACAAAAGAAAACCATTGCTGCACGTGTAGATTCCGTAATGAAATTAATGACGATGGAAGAAAAGATTGGGCAGCTCAATCAATATTCAGGAAGAGAAGCCACCGGTCCTGTCACCAAGAGGCAAACCTACATGTTGAATGATATTAAAGCAGGCAAAGTAGGTTCGATGTTGAATGTCCATGGTGTGAAGGATACGAGAGAAATTCAGGCAGCAGCTTTGCAATCACGGTTAAAAATTCCTTTGCTTTTTGCAATGGATGTGATCCACGGTTATAGAACTGTTTTTCCCATTCCATTGGCCGAAGCTGCATCATGGGATTTAGATGCGATTCAACAGGCTTCTCATATTGCAGCAACTGAAGCTTCTGCTGCCGGTTTGCACTGGACCTTTGCACCCATGGTGGACATCAGCCGCGATCCGCGTTGGGGCCGTATTATGGAAGGAGCAGGCGAAGATGTTTATCTGGGTTCAGCTATCGCAAAAGCAAGGGTAGTGGGTTTTCAAGGCAATAAGCTTGGTGAAAGCACAGATGAAATCATGGCTTGTGCCAAACATTTTGCTGCTTATGGTGCGGTAACTGCCGGTCGCGATTACAATACAGTGGACATGAGCAATCATCTTTTATGGGAGACCTATCTGCCGCCATTTAAAGCCGCAGCCGATGCAGGTGTGGCTACTTTCATGAATTCCTTCAGCACCGTTAATGGCATACCGGCTACAGGTAATCGTTATTTGCAGCGGACCATTTTAAAAGGCAAATGGAATTACAAAGGATTTGTAGTAAGCGACTGGGGCTCCATTAAAGAATTAGTTCCCTGGGGTTATGCCACTGATCTGAAAGATGCAGCATTAAAAGCTATAACTGCAGGTAGTGATATGGACATGGAAAGCGAAGCCTACAAAAAACATTTGGCGGATCTGATCAAAGAAAAAAAGGTGAATGAAAAATTGTTGGACGATGCTGTGCGTCGCATTCTCACCAAAAAATTCGAAATGGGATTGTTTGATGATCCTTATCGCTATTGCAATGAAAGCAGGGAAAAGGAAGAGTTGAACAATCTGCAGCATAAACGAATTGCCCGCAGCATGGCAGAAAAATCTATTGTGCTGCTGAAAAATGAAAACAAGGTTTTGCCGCTTTCTTCATCCACAAAAACCATTGTTGTTATTGGTCCTCTGGTGAAATCAAAACGTGATCTTGAAGGAGCATGGATTCCTATTTCCGACACCACAAGGGTGACTTCTTTGTATGAAGCATTAAATTCCAAAATAACAAATGGATCAAAACTTATTTATGCAAAAGGTTGCGATATCAATGACAACACTTCTGATTTCTCAGCCGCTATTGATGCAGCTAAAAATGCAGATGTTGTGGTTATGGCGCTTGGCGAAAGCTTTAACATGAGTGGCGAATCCAAATCGAGAGCCAACATCCATTTGCCCGGAAATCAGGAAGCATTGTTTGAAGCGGTGAAAGCAACAGGCAAGCCTGTGGTGGTAGTATTGATGGCAGGACGTCCGCTTATCTTCAATAAAATTGCTGATAAAGTCGATGCCATCGTTTATGCATGGTGGTTAGGGGCTGAAGCAGGCAATGCTATTACTGATGTTTTGTTTGGCAATTACAATCCTTCGGGTAAATTGCCAGTGACCTTTCCGCGTTCGGAAGGACAATTGCCGCTTACATATATTCAGTACAATACCGGAAAACCTTCAAAAGGTCCGGAGGATATTAAATACAAATCAGCCTACATCGATGAACTCAACACACCACAATATGCTTTTGGTTACGGATTAAGTTACACCAGTTTTTCTTATACTGATTTGAAACTAAGTAAAACAACAATTTCCGGAAATGAAAAACTGGAATTGAGTTTTACATTGACCAACACAGGAGAAAGAAAAGGAGAGGAAGTGGCTCAATTATACATCCAGGATTTGGTGGCTTCTGTAGTAAGGCCGTTGAAAGAATTAAAAGGTTTTCAAAAAATAGAATTGAATCCTGGTGAATCCAAAACTATTCACTTCACTATTGACAAAGAGATGCTTTCGTTTTACAATGAAGACTTGCAATGGACTGCAGAACCCGGCGATTTTAAATTGATGATCGGTACTGCTTCCAATGATATCAAATTGCAAACAGAAATTAAGCTAATCAAATAAACTCTAAATTATAGTTCATGAAAATTCAAGCTGCACATGATTGCTCGGGAATGAAAAGTGGAATGTTTTTGTTCCTCGCTATTCTATCCACAACTATTGCCGTTCACGCACAGAAAGAATTTGACGGGTTAAGAGGCACGCACAACTGGCCCGAGTTCAGCGATGCGCCGAATGCCTTGTTTCATCACATTGCCAATCAAGCTTATGCTGATTTGGACAAACGTTCACAAAAGGTGAACACTATCCACACATTAGCAGAATGGCAACAAAGACAGCAATGGTTGAAAAAAACTTTGCAGGATGTGATAGGTCCTTTCCCTGCAAAAACACCCTTGAATGCTACTGTTGTAAAAACCTACGATAAAGATTTTTACCGTTTGGAAAATATTATTTACGAATCGCAGCCGGGCTATTATGTAACGTCAGCTTTGTTCATACCAAACGGTGCAAAGAAAGCTCCGGCTATTGTTTATTGCAGCGGACATTCTGATAATGGTTATCGCCCTAAAGGTTATCTGAACGAGATTTTAAATTTTGTAAAAAAAGGATTCATTGTTTTCGCTTTTGACCCAATGGGACAGGGTGAACGCTTGCAGTATTACAATCAAAAAACAAATAAGTCAAGGTTCAAATGGCCCTCTTACGAACATTCTTATCCCGGTGCACAGCTTTTTATTACAGGGAACACGCTGGCTAATTATTTTAGTTGGGACGGAATTCGTGCTGTTGATTATTTACTTACAAGAAAAGAA
>JAICTW010000340.1 GCA_025936195.1 Flavisolibacter sp. | reverse complement strand
ATTCCATCAATGTCTCTATTCAGGAGCAGCGTTTTGATACAACAGATATTGATGTTAAGGGAAGAATTTTCGAAAGCGGTGTTGCCTCTGATGTGCCGTCATCTCATGCAGCCATTATGGCTACCATTCTTGCAGGAGCAGGAAACAGTTCGTCGCTGGCAGAAGGTGCGGCATGGGGTGCTAATCTAACTTCATCAGATTATGCTTCGCTTTTGCCTGATGCAGATGCTGTATATCGCCAATACAAAATCTCTGTTCAAAATCATTCTTACGGCACGGGCATTGAAAATTATTATGGAGCGGATGCGGCCTCCTTTGATCTGAGTGTATGGAACAATCCGACACTGGTGCATGTTTTTTCTTCGGGTAATTCGGGGGCCACGGCTTCTTCTTCGGGATTGTATTCGGGCATTTCAGACCTTGCCAATCTTACCGGAAGTTTTAAGATGGCAAAGAACATCATCACAGTTGGTGCAACGGATTCTTTCAATGTTGTGGCAGCATTAAGTTCCAAAGGACCTGCGTTTGATGGAAGAGTGAAGCCGGAATTAGTTGCCTTTGGCGAAGACGGAAGTTCCGGTGCTGCTGCTTTGGTTTCGGGAACAGCAGCATTAATACAACATGCGTACAGGATCAATTACAATAGCTTGCCCACTGCTGCTTTGACAAAAGCTGTTTTATTAAATAGCGCTGATGATATTGGTGAACATCATGTTGATTTTATTTCCGGTTACGGAAGCCTCAATGCATTTGCAGCGGTTAACACTATTAAAGAAAACCACTTCTTCGAAAGCAATGTAATGCAAGATGAAACTAAAACATTTCCCATCACTGTACCTGCCGATGTTTCCTTATTAAAAATAACAGTTACCTGGAGCGATACGGCTGCTGTTCCAAATGCTTCCAAAGCTTTGGTGAATGATATAGATGCTTTGTTGAAATTGCCTGCAACAAATGAAAGCTGGCAACCTTGGGTTTTGAGTTCTTATCCGGATAGAGATTCTTTATTGCTTCCTGCTGTAAGAAGAAGGGATACGTTAAACAATGTTGAACAAATCACTGTTGAAGATCCGGAAGCCGGAAATTATTTATTGCAGATCAATGGAAGTAAAATTCAAACATCAGTTCCGCAGGCATTTGCAATAGCCTATCAACTGGATACCGTAAATAATTTCCGGTGGACTTATCCCAATGCGGCAGATGTAATATCAACTTCTACAGAAAATGTGATCCGCTGGCAAACGAATATCCAGGGTAATGCTTCTTTGGAATATTCAACCAACGGAATGCAGTGGAAAATTATCAATGCTACGGTTGATTTGAGCAAAAATTATTTTAAATGGAAAGCACCTGATACAGCCACTGCTGCTTTTTTAAGAATGAACTTTTCTTCATGACCTGCAGCTACTTCTGACCAATTTGTTTTTTCAAAACCAGCTTCAATTAACGTTGGCTTTAATTGCTCTGATTCATTTCTGTTATACTGGAATAAGTTTTCATCTAATCAATATCAGTTGTATCGTTTAGGCGCAAAATATTTAGAGCCTTTGCAAATTGTGACTGATAGTTTCATTGTTTTTAAAAAGCAATCGCACCCCGACTTATTTTACAGCGTAGCGCCACTTATCAATGGCAAGCCAGGTTTAAGAAGTTTTACCATCAATTACACAGATCAGGGAGTTGGTTGCTATGTCAAAACCTTTTTTGCTTTATTGCAAAACGAACGTACAGCATTACTTACCGGCGAACTGGGAACGCTGTACAATGTCGCAGAAATTTCATTTCAAAAAATCAACGCTTCAGGAGTTCAAACATTGCAAGCCATTTCAAATCCTGCAAACACAAGTTTGAACTTTACAGACCTGCAATTGACACAAGGAGCGAATGTTTACAGGCTTCAAATAAAGTTGAAAAATGGAAGTGTGGTATATAGCAACAGGGATATAGTTTATTATTTTCCCGTTCATCCTGTTTTGGTCTATCCAAATCCTGCACGGCAAAATCAGTCGCTCAGAATTATTGCACAGGATCCCGGTGTGTATTCAATAAACATTTATGATGTGAACGGAAAACTCGTATACCAGAAAACGTTGAGTAACATCTCTCAACGATTTTTGACCTTACGTTTATCTACAGGACTATATCTTATTAAAGTAATTGGAGATGATGGAAAAACCTTCACCCAAAAACTGATCGTGTACTAAATAAAAAAGCGATCCGGTTAAGATCGCTTTTCAAATAATTTAGCACAACTATTATAAAGTCTTCAATACGCCATTCATAGTTCTTACAGCATCTGCACTTTTATTGAAGCTGGCTTGTTCTTCCTGATTCAATTTGTAATCAATGATCTTTTCCCATCCGTTCTTTCCAATAACAACAGGAACACCAAGGCAAATATCTTTTTGTCCGTACTCACCATCCAATGCCACACAGCAGGAGAACAAACGCTTTTCATCCCGTACAATGCTTTCTACTAAGGCAGCACCGGCAGCACCGGGTGCATACCAGGCTGATGTTCCGATCAACTTTGTTAGTGTAGCACCACCCACCATAGTATCAGCAACAATTTGCTTTTGCTGATCGGCGCTTAAGAAATTAGTTACAGGAGCACTGTTCCATGTAGCATAACGGATCAACGGGATCATTGTAGTATCACCATGGCCACCAACTACAATCGCGTTCAAATCATTTGGTGAACAACCTAATGCCATGCTCAAATAACATTTGAACCGTGCACTATCCAAAATTCCACCCATACCAATGATGCGGTTCTTTGGTAAACCGGTTGCCTGCAAAGTCAGGTAGGTCATCGTATCCATTGGATTGCTGATGACAACGATAACAGCATCCGGAGAGTGTTGCAAAATATTTTGAGCTACATTTTTTACAATATTGGCGTTGGTGCCAATCAGTTCTTCACGGGTCATTCCGGGTTTGCGTGGTATGCCTGAAGTAATAACCACCACACTGGAACCTGCAGTTTTGCTGTAATCATTGGTGCTGCCGGTGATCCTGGTATCAAAGCCAAGAAGCGCAGCCGTTTGCGTCATATCCAAAGCCTTTCCTTCAGCAAGACCTTCCTTAATGTCCAGCAATACTAACTCATGACAGATTTCTTTTCTGATGATATTGTCAGCCGTTGTTGCACCAACTGCCCCGGCTCCTACAACTGTAACTTTCATTGATAACTAATTTATGTGGATGAAATGATTTGCGCCGCAAAGATAGGAGAGTTTGAAGTTTGTAGTTTGTAGTTTGAAGTTTATAGTTGCCGTGACATTGTGAGATCCTCTGTTACTGTGCACACTCCATACGAAATAAAATTGGCGGAGAGAATACTTTTTATTTTGCATTTCTACATTGACTGGATCATTACTTTCCTTTCAAAATCTCAACTACTTTCGGAATAGGCAATGATCCTTCGAATCCTTCAATTAAATTTCCTTTCTTATCATACATTGCCAGGTAAGGAATATTACTGATGCCGTAAAAGCCTGGAGTGATGTAATTGATATCTTTCCCTACAACAATATTGGGATATTTTGCTAAACCATAATTGCTAATAAAATCGTTCATCATCCATAAGGGATGGAAAGTGATCATAACAATTTGTACGTTCTTTAATTCATCCATGTGTGCAACCAATTCTTCTGTCTCGTGCTGGCAATGGCTGCAATCCGGACTGAAGATCATGATCAGCACAGGCTTGCCGTTTGGTATCTGTGCCTTGGTGTACATAGTTGAACTATCGCTCAACAAAATTTGAACAGGAGGCAAGGTTGGAAACCGTTTGTACGGAGGAATTTTGGCGCTGTCTGTTTGTGCAAAAGATGAAAAGACGAAAAGGGTGAACAAAGAAAACAGCAGGATGTTTTTCATTATCAGTTTTTTTCAAAAGTAAGAAGGCTTTTAAAAGAATCTTCCTAATCTTATATGAAATAAATGATCGTCTTCGGAAACGCCGTAGTAAATGGTTGCTGATATTTTGTTGAAAGGAGCCAATAACAATCCGCCGCCATAACCCACATGCCATTTGTTGGAATCTTCGCCGGGCATCCATACACGGCCATTATCCACAAAGCCAATCAGTCCGATCTTTCCATTGAACAAATAGCTTCTTATGTTGGGTATCCATCTCAATTCATTGTCGTTATAAAAACTGGTTTTTCCATAAAACCGCTGACGGTGAAATCCTCTGAGATTTTGTCCGCCACCAATCCAATTATACTGGTAAAATTTAGGGTTGCCTGAAAGTGTGGCTACTCCGTTTCTTGAAGCAAGGGAAATTGTTTTACTAAACGGAAGATAAAAACCAAGCGTTGACCAATAACGGTTAAACCAGCGATCAGTTTGAGAAAGATTTTTTGTATGGCTTGCATT
>JAICTW010000697.1 GCA_025936195.1 Flavisolibacter sp. | reverse complement strand
TTGGGAAGAAATGATTCCCTGCCCAATTTTAGTCGCATGGACAAAGGTGAAGGTTCGTTCTTCATTCATTCAGCGCCGCTGGCCTTCAGCAATTATTTCGTTCTGCATAAGAACAACATTCATTATTTCGAACAGGCACTATCGGTAATACCGGCGGATGTAAATAAAGTGGTATGGAACGAATTTTATTTGGTCAAGCGGAATTCCAATCGTAAAAACAATGAAAAGGAACCAAACTGGCTGAGTGTTTTATTACGCTACCGCGAATTCGAATGGGGCTTTTCCTTGTTACTGCTCTTATTGCTAATGTGGGTTTTGCTCAATTCAAGAAGAAAGCAAAGAATGATCCCACCTCACCCAAAACCTAAAAACGATTCACTGGATTTTGTAAAAACCATGGGCCGTTTATACTACGATAGAAGAGATCATCACAACCTGGCCAAAAAAATGGGTAGCTATTTTTTAGAGCATGTAAGGTCAGCGTATAAATTGCCGACGCATACTTTGGATGAACAGTTCATCCAAAACCTGCATTACAAATCCGGTTATCCGCAAGAAGAGTTGAGTGCAATCATTTCATTTATTCAATATCTTCAGGATTACAGTTACATTACCGAAAATGAATTGATTCATTTTCACAACCGCTTAGAAGCATTTTATCAAAATACATAAGATGGAAGAACAAATTTTTCAGACAAGGACCGATCTTTCCCAGCTCAATGAAGCCGTGAATTCCATTCGGCAGCAGATCAAAAAAATTATTGTGGGGCAGGATGAAATGGTGAAATTGATCATTGCAGCCTTGCTGGCAGACGGGCATGTGTTGATTGAAGGTGTGCCCGGCGTTGCCAAAACATTAACTGCAAAACTTGTTGCCAAATCACTTTCGGTACATTTTTCCCGCATACAATTCACTCCTGATCTGATGCCTTCCGATGTGTTGGGAACTCCGGTTTTCAATCCAAAGGAAGCTACGTTTGAATTTAAAAAGGGACCGCTTTTCAGCAATATTATTTTGATTGACGAGATCAACAGGGCTCCGGCAAAAACGCAGGCTGCTTTGTTTGAAGTGATGGAAGAAAGACAGATCACGGTTGATGGAAGAACGTATCCCATGCAACAACCTTTCATGGTTCTGGCTACACAAAATCCAATTGAACAGGAGGGGACCTATCGTTTACCCGAAGCGCAGCTTGACCGTTTTTTATTTAAAATAGTGGTTCCTTATCCCAATGAAAATGAAGAGTATGAAATTTTAAAACAGTTTCATGATATGGGAAGTGCAGATGTTTTGGCTGTTGTGAATTCTGTTTTACAGGCACAACAGATCATTGACATTCGCAAGCAGGTCAAAACTATTTTTATCGAAGAAAAATTATTGCAGTTCATTGCAAAACTTACCTATCAAACACGAAATCATAAATCCATTTACCTCGGTGCATCGCCAAGAGCTTCGCTGGCGGTGATGAATGCATCCAAAGCAATGGCTGCTATTAATGGAAGGGATTTTGTTACACCGGAAGATATTCTAGAAGTAGTGCCGCCTGTGCTTCGGCACAGGATCATTCTTTCACCTGATAAAGAAATGGAAGGCATTACCGAAGACAATGTCATTAAGCAGATCATTCAAACCATGGACATTCCACGCTGATGTTTCAACGACTGATTTCATTTTGGGACACGACAACCTTTTACCTGAACAGGATTATTTATTATGTTGTTTTTGGTGTGGCGGTGCTTTTCATGCTCAGTTATATTGTTCCCGAATTATTTACAGCAGCTATTGTGGTTTTGATATTTGTTGCCATCAGTGTGTTGGTTGATTCTTATTTGTTGTACCGTGAAAGAAATGGAATAAATGCCGAACGCTTTACGGCGGAACGTTTGAGCAATGGTGATGAAAATAAAATAAGCATCAGTCTCAAAAACAATTACGACTATAAGATCATTTGCACCGTTATTGATGAATTGCCTTATCAGTTGCAGGAACGGAACTGGAGAAGAGAATTGCAATTGGATGCGAATACTGAAACTTTTTTGGAATATTTCATCAGGCCGCAGGAGCGGGGCGAGTACAATTTTGGCAATATCAATGTATATGTTGATGGCCCTTTAAAGCTGGCAAGTCGCAGATATATTTTTCACCAGGAAAAGACGGTGAAAGTGTATCCTTCTTACATACA
>JAICTW010000535.1 GCA_025936195.1 Flavisolibacter sp. | reverse complement strand
GTTTTTAGTAAGGAATAAATCGGAGTGATACCGCTTCCTGCTGCAAGAAAAAAGATTTGCTGAATGGTTGACGTATCATCAGGCAGAGTAAACAAGCCACCAGCGCCAATCGTGATCAACTCTTTTCCAATTTTCGCGTGATCAATCAGGCCTCTCGAAAGAGCTCCGTTCTCTACACGTTTTACGCCAATGGTCAACGATTCATTCAACAAAGGAGCGGAAACAATGGAATAGGATCGCCGGATCTCTTCGCTTATGTTTTTTTGAATTAAGGTTATATACTGTCCTGCTTTGTATTCAATACCGTGACCTTCTTTAAATGTAAATGTTTTAAAGCCTTCGATTTCTTCGTGAATTTGCTCAATGATAACAGGTTTGTACAACACAGCCGGATATTTGGTTTAAAGATCGTCAAATATCCGGCTGAAAGATTTGCAGTGGGTTCATCCTGTAAATGCAACGGCCATAATGGTGATGATGAAAATCAAAGTTGCAGCCCAGATAAAAACAGCAATGCTGTTTACAATCATTGCCACAACAGGATTTTGTTTGTAAAAGCGGAGGATCGTTTTCATAGGTTTTGTTTTTAGCTCAAGCAAATTAGCTCCGCTCTTTTGAAGCAAAAAGCAAAACGAAAAAAATCATTTTAACTCGCCAAGTAGTACGTGGGGAAATTGCGTGGCGCAAAGAATATTCTCAAGTAAAAAGACCTCAATATTGCTCGTTTGTTGGAGCAATCACCTTCAGAGCTAAGTCAGGAATGAACAGATTTATTTCTATCAGTGCTGGATGCTTTCAATAATTAAGAAGATAAGAAACAGAATTCCTGAATTTATTAAATTGAAACATTAACCACAACTATATGCCATGGCATCCATATCTATTTTACGTGGAGTAAACTCATAGCCATCATAACATTTTATAATCTCGTTCAGCACTTCATCAATTTCTTCCACTTCCAAAATGGTTACAAGTTTCAAACGGAACTCTTTTACATTGGGCAATTCTCTTAGATAATTGGTGTAATGTCTTCGCATTTCGTTAATGCCGGCTTTCAAACCTTTCCATTGCACGGAACGATGCAAATGCCGGCGGATCACTTCTACCCGCTGATGAATGTTTGGAGGAGATAAATGTTTTCCTGTTTTTACGAAATGTTTGATCTCGTTAAAGATCCATGGATAACCAATAGCGGCACGACCAATCATAATTCCATCCACACCATATTTGTTTTTGTACTCCAATGCTTTTTCAGGTGAATCAATATCTCCATTTCCAAAGATGGGGATTTGAATGCGTGGATTGTTTTTCACTTTGGCAATGTTCGTCCAATCGGCAACGCCTTTGTACAACTGGGCTCTTGTTCTTCCGTGAATGGACAATGCTTTTATGCCTACATCCTGCAAACGTTCAGCCACTTCTTCAATATTGATGGAATGATCATCCCAGCCCAATCTTGTTTTTACGGTAACGGGTAAAGATGTGGATTTGATAACCGCTTTTGTTACCCGCACCATCAGATCAACATCTTTCAACACTGCAGCACCGGCGCCTTTAGTAACCACTTTTTTCACCGGACAACCAAAATTGATATCGAGCAAATCGGGATTAACCGTCTCAACAATTTTTGCACTTAGGGACATCGCTTCCTCGTCGCCGCCAAAAATCTGAATACCCACCGGACGTTCATTGTCGAAGATGTCGAGCTTTTGTTTGCTTTTGATGGCATCACGGATCAAACCTTCGCTGCTGATGAATTCTGTGTACATAAGGTCAGCGCCATTGACTTTACACACGGCACGAAAAGGCGGATCACTTACATCTTCCATGGGTGCCAACAGCAGTGGAAAATCAGGTAATGATATGTTGTCAATTTTTACCAAAGGATTTTGTATTCTTTATTCAGGCTTATCTTGCGACTGAATTTGCAAATTTAAAAACTTATCGCTGGTGGATAGTAATTATAACAATTCGAGAGGAGTTTCTTATACGGCTGGTTTTTTCATGCTTATTGGTTTCGCTTTGCTTGGGTTAGCTATTTCAGGCGTCATCAGTGTCCTTCTGTTATCGAACACGGGAAAGCCAATTACAGAAGCCATTAATGATCCTAAAAATGCAGACTTATTGAAGCTGATACAAATTATCAGCGTTTTGATCAGCATGTTTCTTCCTGCATTTATCGTTGCCAGAATTTTAAACAGGAAGCCTTTTCAGCTACTTGGTTACCAAAAAGACGCGGACCTTAAACAAGTTGCTATTGTTGTATTGATCATGTTTGCTTCTTTGTTTGTTGCAGGCTCTTTGGGTTATCTCACCAAAGCAATTCCACTCACCGAGTCTTTGAAAGAAAAGTTTGATGCGGCTGAAAAATCGTACTCTGAACAGGTTGGAATAATGGTGAACCTTAAAAGTTTCGGAGGCTATGTTTTTAGTTTGGTAATGATTGCCTTTTTACCTGCCGTTTGTGAAGAGACTTTATTCAGAGGAGGGCTGCAAAATTTTTTATCAAAAGCAACAAAGAGTCCCTGGCTTGCCATTATCGTTGTAAGCATTCTGTTTAGCCTTGTCCATTTTTCTTTTTACGGTTTTCTGCCAAGAATGTTTTTAGGACTTATGTTAGGTTTGATTTTTTACTATACAAAAAATTTATGGCTGTCCATAACCATGCACTTTTTGAACAATGCATTGGCCATAACTGCTGCCTATGTAGCCGTGAACCAGGGCAAGGACCTGAAAGCAGCCATGAGTGAAGATGTGCAATTATATTATTGGGGCTTTCTGGCTATTCCCATATTGATATTGCTTTTCGCTGCTTTGAAGAGAACAGTTCATCATTACAACCAAATACATTCTGATTAATCAAGCATGGCATTTAACTGGCAAACTTTTAAAACCCGTTCGCTCACCGCAATCGTCTTTGTAGTAGTGATGCTCGCCGGTTTGCTTTGGAACCGCTGGTCGTTTTTTATTTTTTTTTACAATGTTAATTTTTGCGCCTGGACGGAATATAAAAAAAAGGTAAACAAAATTAAAAACCAGAAAAAAAAAAAAAATTTGTT
>JAICTW010000333.1 GCA_025936195.1 Flavisolibacter sp. | reverse complement strand
GTCAATGGCCACATCTGGCAAAACGAAGATGGCGAACTGGATGAACAAAAAGATTTTGTTGAAGATGATTCTGCACTCAATAAAAAATTTAAAGAGCTGAAGGAAGACATTCCTGTTTCAGAATTTATCAAAGATTATTTGAAAGGAGAAGAATTTGAAGAAGCCCGTTTTACTTTGAAAAATTATGTGGAAGGTTATTATGCTGCTGACATTAACAAGGCAAGCACGTTCTCATTAAGAGATGATTTAAACAGTTCGGATGATCAACAATACCGCATTGAAGGCGGTTATGTAAAGCTGGTTGATTATTTGTATAACCACTGCAGGGCAAAAGGCGTGCAGTTCTTTTTATCCGATCCAGTGAAAGAAATAAAATGGGAAAACGATAAAGTGGAAGTGATCACCACGAAAGAAAAATTTACTTCCCGAAAAATTTTGATCACTGTGTCTGTTGGTGTTTTGCAATCCGAAACTATTTTCTTCTCTCCTGCTATTCCCGAGCAAATTTCGGCTGCAAAGAAATTAGGTTTTGGTTCTGTTATCAAAACCATTCTTCAATTTGATGAAGCCTTTTGGAAAAATCAAACTTATACCGAAGGAAAGAATTTAGACAAACTGAGTTTTGTTTTTTCGAAAGCGATCATACCCACCTGGTGGACTTATCATCCAAAGAATGTGGCCATGCTTACAGGCTGGAGCGGTGGTCCGCATGCAGAAGCAATCATGGATTTATGCGATGAAGAGATTGTTCAAAAAGCATTACAATCATTAAGTGAAATCTTCACTATCACTCCTGCTCTTCTTCAGCAAAAATTAAAAGGCTCGCATGTGGCTAACTGGATGAAAGATCCTTTCAGCTGCGGCGGTTATTCTTATGAAGTAGTCAATGGGAAAAGCATAAAGCAAACTTTAAAAAAGCCTGTTGAAGACACCATCTTCTTTGCAGGAGAAGGTTTGGTTGATGATCCCGAGATCGGCACTGTAGAAGCAGCATTATCCAGCGGAAGAGAAATGACGCATCAGTTGATTGCCTCTTTTAAAAAGTAAAGCGAAAACTTCCGAACACACCAAAGCGTTGCGCATTTACGAAAGAATGACTAATCGGCAATGGCCTATAAATAAAATCAAAACGAAGCACCTTGAAAATATTATCAATGCCTGTGCCTACTTCCAGATAAGTTCTTCCATTCAGTGATTGAAAGTTCAGCCCACTGGCCGTATTCAACTGATAATTTTTATCCGACAATCTTCCCCACAAAGCTTTGGCTGTCCAGAACTGCCGGAATTTTAATTTTCTTGTCAGCGGAATAAAACGGAACAGTCCATTTCCAAAATTGTGTTCGAAGTTGATGCCTGCATATTGATCGTGTATGTATTCAAACTTATTCATCAGGTTGAAAGCATATTGATTGTAATAATAAATTTCATTGCCGGGAGCAATGTCCAAAAACAAATATGGAAGTGTGCCATAGGTTTTTCCGGCAAACACATTAAAGTAAATGCTGCCCAGTGGCGGAATTTTTCTGTAGTTGTGAATATTGCCGGAAAGCTTTGAATAATTATAGCTGCTGTTTAAAACGCCGGCAATTCCTTTGGTATATTTCAATTCAACAATTGGGTAAGGGCTTCCCAAACTGGTTCGGTAAAATGTATTCTCCAGAAACTTTTCCAGGTAAGCAAAACGCAATCGTATAGATGTTTCAAATCCATTCAAAGCTTCGCCTTTGTTAGTAGCAAAATATAGTTTGGAAGGAAGATTTTTCACAGGATTGTACTGCTTGTGCTGCGTGGTGGACAAAATGGAAAAGCCCATTGGCCATTCTTTAAACAGTTCAATTTTCTCCTGCCGCAATTTTAGATATTTTACCGGCACACCTGATTTGCGAATAGCCAAAGCAAATATGTTATCGGAACTAATCTCATCAAAATAATCCTGACCGTAATCAAAATCATTTACGTACTCGCCATACACATACATGCGTGGATGCTTTCTAAATAAAAACATTCCATCCGCTTCTCCTTTCCATCTATGATCGCCAAAGCCGTAAGCTGCGTAACCGTGAAGAATGGTGTATTTCTGCCATTTGCTATTGGTTCCCAAATCAAACCTCAGACGAAGTCCTTCAACTGAATTGCTGTAAACCCAATTCTGCCAGGGGCCGATCAAAAATTTTCCGACAGGCAAATAACCAGTGCCAATAAAATTGATCGTCCTTGTATAACGCTGAAAAGCCGGAAGGCTCAATAAAGTATCAATGGTTTTATAGATCGTCTTTTCGGTTTGCGATAATTCTTCAGGACGCGAATGTGCCCAGTAATCTTCATTTTTATTCGAAGCGTCCGGTGGAAGAATAACCTCTTCTTTCTTTTTATTCTTTGCCAATTCTTCCAGTACCGACGAATCATTCACTACAACATTTTTATAGGTAGTGGTCTTTCTTCCTATAAAAGCAATATTGTTTTTGCCAATGGGATTTACATCTGCTACAAATTTATCCTTCGCCAAAAACCATGTACTATCATTGATCAATTGATACTCCTGTATCAAACTTAACCGTTGAACGTAATTTACATTGGCTGAAGCATCGAGGCGCAAATTCATTTTCTGAATAGCATACGTCGTATCATGCACCCAGCAGTCGCCTTCAAATGTGTTCTCCCCTTTTCGCTTTGGCGAGAACAATAAATGAATGATCCTTCTTCCAGCCAAATGTTGTGTATCGGCAATTTTATAATTGTAATAGGTGTCGCCATTATCGCTGATAGGACTTACAAAAAGCTTATCAAATACCGGAATAAAGTTGTCATAGAAATTGACGTTCTGGTCCATGCCGCCAAGCAGTTTGGAAATGCTTTCATTCTGCACGCCGATTGTTTTAACTGCTTTAAAAACTTCGCGGCGCTTAACAGGATTTTTCTGATAATAATAATCTGAGATCGCTTCGGTAAGATAAGTAGGCAAATAGTTTACGCCCTCGGTCGTATCAATGTTTTTGAGAATGAAATTGAAAGGCCGCATCAGCTTTGCCTGCGACAATTTTTCTTTGTTGATGTTTTTCAGATCAAGCTCCAGTTTATTATAGATCTCGTACGAAAAATTATTGAAGCGGTAGCGGTCATTGTCAGGTTTGTGGGCAACAATACGTTTCCACAAAATAAGTGCACGGTTTACTTTTACTTTCAGTGTTACAACAGTAGTAAATTTTCCCGGGATCATAGCAGCAGTAACATGAAGCGTATCCCCGATTATTGAAGAAAGATCAACAGGCAAATAAAAATCCTGGTAACCTACTGATGTAATTTCCAGGGTATCATGGGAACGATAAGGAATATATAACCAAAACCTTCCTGAAGAATCTGCCAGCGCACCACTGCCGGAAATACGGAAACGGACAGAAGCAAAAGGAACCGGTTCTTCATTTTGCTCATCTACAGCACGGCCAACAATAATTTTTGATTGTGCAAAAACATTCCCGGTTAAACCAACCAGAAAAATAAAAAGCAGGCTTCTAAAAAAACGATTCACAAAAACGATGATTAACTTTTTCAAACATAGAACAATACCATTGAAGAATTTGTTTGGATTTGCTAAAATGGTATGAATTTTTCAACAGTTTATCTAAACAAAGTTTATGAAAGGAAGCAGAAGTCAGAATAATATGCAAAACAAAACAGTGGCCGGTCACAGGCCTATTCCTCAAAATAAGGATGATATGGACAGCCGTTCGGGTGAAGAGCAGAGCGTAAAAGGTGATGACATCACCCATAATGAAAAACAGGTCAGAAGTGATAACATGACGAGAAAAGGAAAAAATAAGTAAAGGAGTCCCGCAGTTGCGGGACTTTTTTATAGCTGAGGCGCAGAGAACGCTGAGAATTTTTTTGGGCTCTTTCCCGCTGAACTCTGTTTCTATACATGAACCACTTCTGCCCGAAAATCAATTAAAATTAAAAGCATGATAAAAAAAATCCCGCCTGACGGCGGGACTGGTTTTCCAATTACGTGTAGTAATACTTGTAACTGAAAAAATGACGCTTGTAAAAGTCATTGACTTACAAACTTCGTTGAAAATGGTTCAACAACTATGCCAGTAAGAAATAATTCAAAGCAGAACGGGCAGGGCAATAAACAAAACGTTCGAAAGGATTGTTTCTCCTTTACTGTAGCAAATGCCTAAAAATGTATAATTCTTCAATCTATCCTAACTTGCCCCGCAAATCAAAACCATGAGCGCCACCACTCCGGAAGTAAAACGCATCACCACTCATACCCTTCAAAAAATGAAATCATCGGGAAAAAAGATTCCGATGATCACGGATTAAGATTTTTCCTTTGCCAAAATTTTTGCTGCCGCGGGTATTGATGTGCTGCGCGTTGGCGACTCAGCATCGAATGTAATGGCCGGACATGAAACGACATTG
>JAICTW010000670.1 GCA_025936195.1 Flavisolibacter sp. | reverse complement strand
ATCTTTAACACCCTCCCATTCCTCTTTTTTCGGTATGCCATACCGTTTAATGAAATTTTCCAGTTCTTCATCGGATAGCATAGCAATCAGGGCTCGCCCGGATGCAGAATCATAAGCTCTTTTTTCTGAAGCCGTACTTGCCTGAATGGGATGTGTACTCATGACTCTAACCAGAACTCTACGTGTATCTTTATCCAGTACCGCCAACAGAGAATTTTCATTTATTTTTTTTGTCAGATTGGTGAGTTCCTGCTTTGCTGCCGCTGTCAGATCCTTTTTATAGCCTTCGTTGCCGGTAAGTTCATAAGCTTTGGCGCCAAGACAATAGCCCTTTTTCTTATCCAGCTTTTCAATATATTTTCTCTCCACCAAAGTTTTAATGATATTGGCGCAAGTGCCGTTATTAAGATTGAATTCTTCCGCTATTTCACTGAGTGTCCGGTGTTGGTCTGGAACACTGGCCAGAAACTCCAAAATGTCAAGGGCTCTGTTGATTACCTGTATCATGTATTAGCTAACAATTAGTTTTTGATTGAATTCAGAAATAAACGAGGCTATTACCGGTATAAAATTATGTTTCCTGATTTATAATTGAATTGTTTTTAGAATGAAGCCTTCATTGATAAACGTTTTAGCCGTTTTATTGATCAACTCTATAGAAAACTTTTCGTGATCAACTCCGTCTGCCATGGCTTTTAGTATTTAAATCAATATCATCAATATTGCCCCAGCAGCACTCAGCTAAAGGACTTTGATCTATTTCACCTAAAGAACAATGCAACTCTGTTTTTACATTTACAACCAGGTATTCAAAAAAAACCCCGGTGTAGAAACACCAGGGGCTGCTTATATATGAATGAAAAAAGCTCCGGTAATTAGCCAACTGCTTTGGTGCTGCGTTTTCTGGTTTTAATACACCAGCTATTTCGATGCATTGTCCCAATCCTTATAATAACCGCTGTTCCAGAATTCATATCTCGGTACGGCTGTTGTCTGCAATCTTCTTTTGAAATCGCTGATGTCCTTTTTATTTTTATCTGTCCACAGCACTTCACTTAATGCAGTCATTCTTGGAAAGATCATGTACTCAACTTTACTGGGATAGGCTATGTATTCCGTCCACACATTGGCCTGTACACCCAACACCTGGTTGCTTAATCCTTTTGCAGCAATTTGTGCGGGAACGGGCTCAAACAAATAAACAGAGTCCAATGGATTGTAGCCACCAATAGCCAGACTATCTTTTTCTTTCGACTGATAATAATCAAAATACAAAGGCTTACTGGGAACCATGATCACTTCATGTCCATTCTCCGCAGCAGTGATCGCTGCCTTCACTCCTCTCCAATTCATAATGATGGCAGCAGTATCTAATCCGGGTTCCAAAATCTCATCCCAGCCAATTACTTTTTTCCCCTTTGCATTCAGATAGCTAATCACCTGTTGAATGAAATAGGTTTGAAGTGCTGTTTCATCCTTCAATCCATGCTCCTTCATAAAGTTTTGCGTTTTTGGATCGGCCTTCCACCAGATCTTACTGCATTCATCACCACCTACATGAATATAAGGCGATGGAAAAAGATCAGCAATTTCACCAAAAACCGTTTTTAAAAAAGTAAAGGTTTTTTCATTCGGCGCCAACACATTGTTGTAGCGGTTAAATGTGCCCCATCTGGTTGCCACTTGCCACGAACTGTCAGGATTAGTGCTCAACTCAGGATAAGAAGCAATAGCTGCGCGACTATGACCGGGAATATCCACTTCAGGAATAATGGTAATGCCTCTTACGGCTGCATAATGGATGATGTCTTTCACTTCATCCTGCGTGTAATAACCACCGTAACGAACACCATCGAAGCGAGCAGGTGTGGCCCTTGTGTGACCGATCAAAGTTGAATCCCTCCACGCTCCTATCTCTGTTAATTTAGGATAGCTTTTAATTTCAATTCTCCAGCCCTGATCATCGGTCAAATGCCAGTGCAAGGTGTTGAATTTATGGAAAGCGAGATAGTCAATGTATTTTTTGACAAAACTTGCAGGAAAGAAATGACGGCTTACATCCAAATGCATTCCACGGTAACGAAAGCGGGGATAATCCTGAATAGAAACAGTAGGCAGTAAAATAGTTTCTGAAGTTTTTAATGGCAGCAATTGCAATAAGGTCTGAATGCCATGAACCATGCCCTGCACATCATTTGCTTTTATCAGCACTTTTTTGTTTTTTATGGAAAGCACATACATCTCAGGCTTGTTCACCTGCACACTATCCTGATTCAAAACAATAGATGACGCCTTTTTAGAATAACTTCTTACTATTGAAAGTTCCAGTCCACATTGATTTTCTATTTGCTCTTTGAGATAAGCAGCCTGCTCTTT
>JAICTW010000201.1 GCA_025936195.1 Flavisolibacter sp. | reverse complement strand
AGAAGCAATTAAAACTTGATGGAGACTGGGTGAATGGTGTGAAAAATGTCTCCTCATCCATTTTCGGGACATTTAAAATTGGCTATGAACTCTTGCTTTATAATGGTATTCTCACTTTTGCGGGGTTATTTTTGATTTCCAAACCACAACCGGTTCCCAGGGAAGTAAAAACAATTTTGGAACATGGAACTCATTAATCCATCCGCACAGCAGTACTCGGAAAAGTACACTTCAGCCGAGGAGGCTCTTTTGAAAGAAGTAGCTGATTATACCTATCAGCATCATGCACATTCGAACATGCTCAGTGGCCATTTGCAGGGAAAGCTTTTGGAAATGGTCAGTTGCATGATTCGCCCAAAGAAAATTTTGGAGATTGGAACATTCACAGGCTACAGTGCTCTTTGTCTTGCTAAAGGATTAACCATGGATGGCAAATTGCATACAATTGAGTTGCGGGAAGAGGATGCAGCAAGAGCAAAGAGTTATTTTGACCGAAGTTTTTTTAAAGAAAGAATAATTTTACACATCGGCGATGCGTTAGAAATCATCGGTGAACTCAATGAAACCTGGGATTTGGTTTTCATTGACGCTGATAAAGAAAATTATAGCAACTATTTTAATCGAATTTTTTCACAAGTAAGGCCTGGAGGTTTTATTTTAGCGGATAATGTGCTCTTTCACGGTCAGGTGCTGGAAAAGGAAATTAAGGGAAAGAATGCAAAGGCCATTCAGCAATTCAACGATCTTGTGCTGGAACGAACCGATATTGAAAAGCTGATGTTGCCTGTACGTGATGGCATGTATATGATCCGGAAACTTTGACCACAGTAAAACAAAACTCCAATGAAAAAACACAAGCTACTATTAGCCATCTTATTTGCTTCCATCAGCAATCTCATCTTTGCTCAATCCTCTGATGTTGTTCGCAAATACATTGACACGTATAGAAACCTTGCGATTGCAGAAGAAATGAGAACCGGTGTTCCCGCTGCCATAACTTTAGCGCAAGGCATTCACGAAACATCTGCAGGAACAAGTGACCTGGTGTTGGCTTCCAACAATCATTTTGGCATTAAATGCAAAGGCAATTGGACTGGCGCCACCGTTTCGCATGATGATGATGCCAAAGGAGAATGTTTCCGCAAATATGATGATCCGAAGGATTCGTATAAAGATCATTCTGATTTTTTGAAGACCCGTCCTAATTACACTTCATTGTTTCAATTAGATCCTTCCGATTACAAAGCATGGGCCTATGGTTTGAAAAAAGCAGGATATGCCACCAATCCAAAATATCCGCAAATATTAATTAAGATCATTGAAGATTATAATTTGCAGCAATACACTTTGCTTGCGTTGGACGGAAAGTTTCCGGATGATGGTGGAGCTGTTTATGCAAGCGATGTGAAAACAGAATCTTCAGACGAAAACAAAGCCAGTGAGCCTGCAGTTCAAAAAGCAGTTGTCAAAACATACAATTATCCATCGGGTATTTTTAAAATCAATGAAACGAGTGTGGTTTTTGTAAAAAAAGGAACTGCTTTTTTAAAAGTAGCTACTGATAACAATATTTCACTTTCCAGATTATTTGAGTTCAATGATATGAAGCCGGTTGACATTGCTGCAAATGATCAGTTGATCTATCTCCAGCGTAAAAGAAAAACCGGTGCCGAAGAGTTTCATATTGTACAGGAAGGTGAAACTGTTTACGATATTGCTCAGGCAGAGGGAATTCGCCTGGAAAGTTTATTAGAATATAATTTGCTGAAAGGCGGCGTTCAGCCTGCTGTTGGTGAAAAACTGAATTTAAAATGGAAGGCTTCCGGAAGTCCAAGACTTGCACAAATCAGGTAAGCCTTAACTTAGCGCCATTGAAATAAAACGCTAATGGCCATCGTTCAACTTCACGATAAAAAATTTGATACTTACCTGCCCGAAAAGGAAATTCAGGAGAAAGTAAAATACATTGCTGAGCAGTTAAACAGAGACTATAAAAACAAGCGGCCGCTTTTTATAGCCATATTGAATGGCTCGTTTATGTTTGCCGCCGATCTTTTCAAGTATTTGACAATTGATGCAGAGATCTGTTTTATTAAACTGGCATCCTACCGCGGAATGAAATCCAGTGGGCATGTGATCACGGCGATTGGTTTGGATGTGGATCTATTTGACCGTGATGTGGTGATCATTGAAGATATTGTTGATACCGGAAAAACATTGAATGAATTTCTGCCCAAGCTCGATCATCAACAACCCAAGTCTTTGCGAATAGCTGCTTTGCTTCATAAGCCCGATGCAACAAAATATCCTTTGCAAATAGATTATGTAGGATTTAGCATTCCCAACAAATTCGTTGTTGGCTATGGATTGGATTATGATGGATTGGGAAGAAATTACAAGGAGATCTATCAGCTTGCAGCCGGCTCTTGATAAGATGCAGCCAATTTTGTATTTTCCCCGCCATTGTTTTGAAGCGCTTTGTAAATATTACCGTTTTCTTTCTTTCACCTCTGCTGGCACTTTCGCAATTTTATTTGCGTGGACAGGTAAGGGATGAAGCAGGAAATATTTTGCAGAATGCCGCAGTGTATTTACAGAGTTCCGGAATTTATTATTACACCACCACAGAAGGAACGTTTTCTATTTTAACCGATAAAAAAGTTGATACGGTAACCATTTCTTTCGAAGATTATTTAAAACAAAAGCTGGTGATTGATGCCAACTCTTTTCTGGATGTGAAACTGAAGAAGGCTGGTTATGCAAAAAATACAAGCTTCAACAAATTAGCATCGCTTACTGATAATTTAAAAAGAGAAACGCAACAACAATGGTTCACCGGTGATGAAACCTATGCAAGCCTGATCGAAAATCAGTTTATCAATGCAACAGCCTATCCATCTACAAGTCTTACCCTAAGTATTGATAAAGCATCGTACAGCAATGTGCGACGTTTCCTTTCAATGGGAACTGCCGTTCCGCCTGATGCTGTGCGGATCGAAGAGATGTTGAATTATTTCAACTTCAACTATGAAGAACCTGCTGGCAACAAAACATTCAACATTAAAACCAGTTTAACCGAATGCCCGTGGAATAAAAACAATCAATTGTTGTTTGCGCAAATCACATCAAAGAAATTGGATCTTGACAGTTTGCCTCCCAGCCATTTGGTTTTCCTGATTGATGTTTCCGGCTCCATGGATATGCCCAACCGATTACCACTTTTGAAAAGCGGCTTCAAATCGCTTGTCAAAAATTTACGAGCAAAGGATTCCATATCCATTGTCGTTTACGGCGGAACGGTTGGTGTGCTCCTGCCCACCACAGGAGGCAAAGAAAAGGATAGCATTTTAAAAGTCATTGACAGTCTTCAGCCAGGCGGTTCTACTCCGGGTGAATCGGGAATTAAGCTGGCTTACAGTGTTGCTAAAAATCACTTCATTAAAAATGGGAACAACCGGATCATTCTGGCTACCGATGGTGATTTTAATGTGGGCTTAAAAACAGAAGATGAATTGGATGAGATGATCACACAGCAAAAAAGAAATGGTATTTATCTTACCTGTCTTGGAGTGGGAATGGGGAATTATAAGGATTCGAAAATTCAAACACTGGCAAAAAAAGGCAATGGCAATTTCGCTTACATTGATAGTTATGCAGAGGCGGAAAAAGTTTTGATGAAGGAATACACGCAAACTTTGTACGCTGTTGCTGATGATGCTTATCTCAGTGTTCAGTTTGATCCTGATTACGTGAAGCAATACCGTTTGATTGGTTTCGATAATAAAGTAGGAGCTATTAAAGATGCGGAAGCTACAATTGAAGGCGGAGAGATTGGCTCGGGTTATTCTTCTCTTGTTGCTTTTGAGATTATGCCCACGCAAACAGCAAAAGCAATTGGCTTAAATAAACAAATAAGCAAGCCTGCTATTTTTAACCTGCACTACAAACTTCCTGGTGATACTGCCGAAGCATTTCATCTTTTGGAAACGCCGGAAGTTCGTTTTACACCCTTCGACAGTTTATCCAAAAGCTATCGCTTTGCCAGTACGGTGGTGATGTTTGGTTCATTACTACAGAAATCAAAATTTGTAAAGGACGCTTCCTGGAATGAAGTTCTTCAAATGGCAAATAAGTCCGCCGACATGAATAATTATTCGCAAAAAGAATTTATTTCACTGGTGCAGAACGCAAAAATCATTTACAGCAAAAAACGAAAGAAGTGGGCTGATAGAAACGATTAAGAAAACATCTCTCTCATTTTATCAAAAAATGATTTTTGATTTTTATCGGGATTGGGTTTGAAGTTAGGAGAGTGGCTTAATTTCTCTAACGATGCTCTTTCTTCAGAACTCAGATTTGCGGTGTCCATACGTTCACATGTACCAACTGATCTCCTTTCTCATAACTGTTTACTGCAGGGAAACCTTTTCCTTTTAACCGGAAAATTTTTCCGCTTTGCGTACCTGCCGGAATTTTAATTTTTGCACGGCCATCAATAGTAGGAACTTCCAACTGTGTTCCAAACACAGCATCTGTAAAGGAGATGTGAAGATCATAAACAACATTCAGGCCCTCACGCTGTAATTCCTTGTGTTGTTCTTCTTCAATTAAAATAATTAGATCGCCGGCGCTGCCACCTCGTTCACCTGCATTTCCTCTTCCGCTAATGTTTAATTGCATGCCTTCCTGTACGCCTGCAGGGATGTCAATGGTCACCGTTTCTTCGCTATACACTCTTCCTTCGCCTTTACAGTTGTTACATTTTGCAGTAATGGTCGTGCCTTCGCCATTACAAGTGGGGCAGGTAGTAACCGTTTGCATCTGCCCAAGGAAGGTATTGGTTACTCTTCTTACCTGGCCGCTGCCACCGCAGGTAGAACAGGTTTGAATACTGCTTTTGTCTTTTGCACCGCTGCCATGACAAACATTACAGGGAACATATTTTTTTACCTTAATGTTTTTGGTAACGCCTTTTGCAATTTCCTCGTATGTAAGTTTGAGTTTGATGCGAAGATTACTTCCGCGAACACCTCTTGCTCTTTGACCGCCTCTTGTTCTTTGTCCGCCACCACCTCCAAAGAAGCTTCCAAAAATATCTTCACCGAAAATATCTCCAAACTGGCTGAAGATATCTTCCATGTTCATGCCGCCGGGATTAAATCCACGGCCATTGCCGCTTACACCTGCATGTCCATAACGATCGTATTGTGCTCGTTTATCCTGGTCACTGAGAATTTCATACGCCTCTGCTGCTTCTTTAAATTTTTCTTCAGCAGTTTTATCGCCTGGGTTGCGGTCGGGGTGATATTGCATCGCCACTTTGCGGTAGGATTTTTTGATCTCATCCGCAGAAGCAGTTTTGCTAACACTCAATATTTCGTAATAATCTCTTTTAGTCATAGTGCTTGCCATTGTTCAAAGGGCAGATTTTTAGGTTGATCTTTTGTTATTATGATTTAACGAAACAAATAGTTGACTGAAATAAACGGAATTTATTGCTTGTTTTTTGAGCCAAAAAGAACTGATTGAAACAAGGGATAAGTCCAATAATCTAATTGCTTTTAAGAAATCAGAAGAAACAAAAATTTCTCCGATCTACTCCGGTATTATCGAAACTCCCCTTCAGGCGGACAGAAGACGAGCCTTACTTCCCCACCACTACTTTCGCATGCCTGATAATCTTATCATTCAAATAATATCCCTTCTGAACTTCATCTACCACCTTTCCTTCCATTTCTTTACCGGCACTAATTTCTGTGATTGCTTCGTACAAATCAGGATTGAACTCCTTGCCAACTGCATCCATAGGTTTCAAGCCTTTGGCGGCCAAAATATTTCGCAACTTGGAAAAAACTAATTGAATGCCTTCTTTTATT
>JAICTW010000232.1 GCA_025936195.1 Flavisolibacter sp. | reverse complement strand
TGGATAGCTCGGGAAGCAGAATGCCTTTGCTGGATAAAATGAGTATTCGGGTTCCGGTGGTAACAGGTTTTACAAATGCAAAAAGATTCAGTGCTGCTGATAGTGCTTTGTTGCAACAAACAAAACAAGTAGTGCAATTCATTTTCAACAATGAATTCTGGAATGCGCAGATCGGGCAGATTGATATTACACCCGAAAGGAAATTTGAGTTAATCCCGGTTATTGGTGATCACATTATCAAACTGGGTGATGGTGAAAATGTAGAAGAGAAATTAAACAATGTTTATGTGTTTTATAAGCAGGTGATGAGCAAAGTTGGTTTTAATAAATATGCTGCACTGGATGTTGAATTCGAAGGACAGGTTGTGGCCATAAAGAAAGAACCGGCATCACCGGTTGATTCCATACAACTGCAAAAAAATATTGAAGAACTGATGAACAGGGCCAGTATGCAGGACATTGATGAAGACATGCTGCCGGCCCAAACTTTAAATAAAAATGAAACTGATTCTACGACACGCATAACGGCGGCGCAGGTCATCCCGATAGCTATCGGGGCCGTTTCTACGAAGACTAATCCAAATCCTACTACGGTGTTGAGTCAATCCAACCAAAACACTGCGAAGAAAACCGAAGCAAAATCCACTCCTAAGAAAGTTGTATCCATTGAAAAGCCAAAACAAGATCTGAAAACAAACCAGATGAAAGCGAATAAGGCAAAGCCGAAAGCGGTGATGCCACGTCGCCTTCAACTTCCCCGTTAAGGAGAAGGCATTCACAATTCTTGCTTATGCAAGATGATGAATAAGAAGGTTGAGTGAGTAAGTGTAAATGATGGTTCTAAAAAACCAAACGAGGTTTGGAGAAAGATCATTTGGAGAACATGGCTCCTAAAGGCTAGTGTTACGCCGACGAATTGAAGAATAATTGAGCGCAGTAGTGAACGTTGCAAGTGATGATAAGCGATAAGAACGTACAAGTGAGTGACACAACAGAAGCATCATAGTAGCAGTAAAGATTGGTTCATAAAAATAAACTAAGAGGTGCGATAAAATAAATCAGAAAACGATTTCCTTTTATCTCATCAAATAAGAAGCTGAAGCAGAACAAGAATATAAAAACAACATAAAAAAATATAACAAAGGAATGTTGAATTACGAGAAGAATACCGAACCGAAGAATCCGTGTAATCCAATAAAATCCTTTCATCCGTGATCAAACAACTAAAAACAACATAAACATGAACAACGAGCAACCAATTATTGTGGGGCTTGACATTGGGACCACCAAAATTGCAGTCATCGCCGGACGCAAGAACGAGTTTGGCAAACTGGAAATACTTGGTTTCGGTCGGGCCAACTCCAACGGCGTGAAGCACGGGCAGGTGCTGAACATTGATGAGACCATCAAAGCAATTAAAACGGCACTTGAAAATTGTTACGCTTCCAATCCTAATCTGGAAATTAATGAAGTGTACGTTGGCATCGCAGGCCATCACATCAAGAGCTTGCAAACCCGGGGTGATATTGTGCGTCACGATACGGAAGATGAGATCACACAAAGAGAAATTGATCAACTGATCTCTGATCAATACAAAACGTACATCCCTGCAGGTGACCAGATCATTTATGTGATTCCACAGGAATACACGGTTGATAATTTTCAAAACATTCCTGATCCTATCGGGTATGGTGGCGTGAAAGTAGGAGCGAATTTTCACATCATTACCGGTGATAAAAATGCAATAAGGAATATTAATCGCTCTGTTGAAAAATCAGGATTGGTCACAAAAGATTTAGTGTTGCAGCCACTCGCATCTTCTGCCGCTGTTATGGCACAGGAAGATCTGGAGGCTGGAGTTGCTATCGTGGACATTGGTGGCGGTACCACTGATCTCGCTGTTTTTTACGAAGGGATTTTAAAACACACAGCAGTTATTCCATTTGCAGGTGAGAACATTACAAACGATATCAAAACCGGGCTGGGGGTTTTAAAAACGCAGGCTGAACAAATGAAAGTTCAGTTTGGAAGCGCTTTGTCGAATGAAGCAAGAACAAATGCCTACATCACCATTCCGGGTTTACGTGGCATGCCCGCAAAAGAAATCAGTGTGAAGAATCTTGCCAACATCATCCAGGCAAGAATGAGTGAGATCATGGATTTTGTTACCTATCATTTGAAACAAGTTGGTTTGGATAATAAAATGTTGAATGGCGGTATCATCCTTACAGGCGGCGGATCGCAACTGAAACATTTGATTCAGTTAACAGAATATGTTACCGGGTTGAATGCAAGAATCGGATTGCCCAATGAACACCTGGCTCCAGGTCATATTGAAGAATTGGCAAAGCCAACGTATGCAACCTGTTTGGGCTTGATATTAAAGGGTTACGACGATTATGAACACAAGCGCAAGCAATTTGAAAGTACTTTCAAAAAAGTAGAAGTGCCGGAAGGTTTGAAGAGTTTGAATGAAGAAGTGCCTGTTGAAGCAGACGGTGACGAAAGCGTTGCCACTGTAGAAAGGAAAAGAAGCATGTCGAACTTCTGGGGAAAGTTCAAAACAAGCTTAATTGAAATTTTCAAAGAAGAAGAAGACCAGCATTTATAGTTTGAAGTTTGTGGTTTGTAGTTCTGTATATCACAACTCAAAACTCAAAACTCACGACTCAAAACTTTACAACCATCATCGTCCATCCAAAAATTCATTCATCCGTTGTTGCGTAAACGACACAAATCATTTCTTATGATCCATTTTGATCTTCCGAAAGAAAAATCATCCATTATAAAAGTCATCGGTATTGGCGGTGGCGGAAGCAATGCCGTTAATCACATGTACTCTCAAAATATTGAAGGCGTGAACTTCATTATTTGTAATACCGATGCGCAGGCCATTCAGCAAAGTAATGTGCCCAACAAAGTTCAACTAGGGCCGCATCTTACACAAGGCCTCGGAGCAGGTGCTAATCCTGAAATTGGCAGGCAAGCCACAGAAGAATCGCTTGAAGAGATCAAACGCATTTTGGAAGTGAACACCAAAATGGCGTTCGTTACTGCAGGAATGGGCGGCGGTACAGGAACAGGTGGTGCACCCATCATTTCAAAAATTTGTAAGGACTTAGGTATTCTTACAGTTGGTATCGTAACAACTCCTTTTTCTTATGAAGGAAGAAAACGCCAGCAGCAGGCCGAGGAAGGAATTAAAAATTTAAAACAATACGTTGACACTTTGCTTGTAATCAGCAATGACAAATTGCGTCACCAGTTTGGTAATTTAAAAATGCGTGAAGCATTTGCCAAAGCGGATAATGTTTTAGCAACTGCCGCAAAATGTATTACAGATGTTATCAACAGCACGGGTCAAATCAACGTTGACTTTGCCGATGTATGCACTGTAATGAAGAATGGTGGTGTTGCTATTTTGGGTAATGCTGCATGTGATGGAGAGAACAGGGCACAACGGGCAATTGAAGAAGCATTGAATTCACCATTATTGAATGATAACGAAATCCGTGGTGCTAAGTGGATTCTCATTAACATCAATTCTGCTGAAGGTGAACATGAATTCACTATGGATGAAGTGGAGATCATTCAAAATCATTTACTGAGCCAGGCAGGAGAGAATACGGATGTGATCCTTGGTTTGGGTTATGACAATTCATTGGGCAGCCAAATTGGTATTACTTTAATAGCAACAGGTTTTCAACATCAGGATCCATTTACAAAACGCCAGGCGCCGAAGCAGGAACTGAAACAGGAAGAGAAAATTCTTATGACTTTGGGAGAGCAACCATCCCCAAAGCCGCAAGCCACCATTCCACAAGAACCAAAGATTGAAGACGTATTAGCACCTAAGTTAACAGATGAGGAAAGCATTGCAGAAATTCCAATGCCGGAAGTAAAAGATGCCCAACTTGATTTACATTTAAGCACTGTAAATTTTGTGGATGAAAAAGAAGAAGAAACTGCTCCTGTTCACTTACATTTGAAAATTAAAGACGAGAAAGCAGAAGCTGAGGCCGAAAAGAAAGAACTCGAAAAGAAAAAGCAATGGTTGGATGAACGTTTCGAAAAATTGCGTCAGAATATTTTAGCATCCAATAACGATACTTCAAAACCAAATCAAAATAATTCCCAGACGTCTGCAGCGTCGGGAGGGTATCTGGCCAGACCATCCAATATTTATGCAGAGAACAAGCCTGAAGTGTCCACTTCAAAACCTGCCGAAGAACCGGTTCCGGCACCTATTGCAAAAGTTGATGATCCGGAAACAGTCAACATGCAACTGGTGATACGTAACGACATTCCGACAGCGGCGGAGACGCCAACAAGCCACCAGACTCAAACACCAAATACTCACGCAGATGAACTGGCTTTGCCAGACGCAGCTGAGGATCAAAAAAGGAGGTCAGCAGAACGGTTACAAAAGTTGCGCAACTTATCGTTCAACATTAATGCTGCCGATCCTAACAATGAGTTTGAAGCTGTTCCCGCGTATATCCGCCGCAATATGGAATTACACAACAGCAGCTCCACTGTTGAAAATTTCTACAGCAAGTATGAAGTAAGAGATAATGGTGATGGCAAAGGCGCCAACATCAGTACTATCAATACTTTTTTAGATGGTAAGAAACCGGATTAAATAAAAGTTTACAGTTTACAGTTTTCCGTTTTCTGTTGATCAGGTGCAATTAACTGTAAACTGCTAAACTATAAACCGTAAACATTTCGCGTTAGCTATCGAAATCATAATGTTCTCGTTAAAATAAAGCCACTGTCTTTTTGATAAATAAGACACCGCATTACGGCTTGTGTTTTTAGTTGTTCCCTCCTGATTTTTCAGGAGGGTTTTTTATGGAGAACAGTGATGAGAATTAAAATGAATAAAGAAGAGGAGCGTGGTAATGCAGATGACTACATTATCATTCAACACTACTTAAAGAATTGTTTCAAAAATAAAAGCAGCTAAATAAATTAACTGCTTTAAAGTGAAATTGAAAAAGAAAGATTTCTTCAGTCTAAATTTGCCTGAAGTAATATTTGATTGCTGAAGAAAGATGGGCCTTACTTCAACGCAAACACCACTGTTACATCATACTTTAATTTTATTTTTTTGAAATCTGCCTGTTGCTGATTATTTGCCGATTGGTCCATTTCGGAGGTTTTCATTCTTGCCATGGACATTGTGTTGTAGTAAGGCTGATAATATTCATTGGGTTCATTGATCGTAACCGCTTCACCAATTTTTTCATTAATGGCTTCAGCTAAATAGCTTGCTTTTTCCCTGGCATTTTTTACGGCCTGTATCTTCAGGTTCTTTTTAAACTCCTCCAGTTTGCTGTGCGAAGTTCTGGAGATGTAAAAATTTTGTGTGGCATTATCATCAAGTTTATCTACCAATTGATCTACCTGTGCCGCTGTCCGCAATTTTACCTGGTAGGTAATAGAGGCATACAATTCA
>JAICTW010000129.1 GCA_025936195.1 Flavisolibacter sp. | reverse complement strand
TTTCATCCACGATCTTATCCAGCTTTGTTTCCCAGTCCTCAATACAATTGGTTTCATAACTCGGAAGCTGGTTCGATCTCAGGTAGCTCGGAATATGATGATTAACAATTCCGCTCAACCTTCCGGTAGGAATACCTCCTACTCTTTCCAGTTCCGGAGAGCCGGATAAAAAGATCAATTTCCCATCGGCAAAAGAAGTGTTGCCGGTTTCAGCCATATAACACAGTAAAGCATTTCGTGCCGTGTTGATATGATTGGGAATGGATTCTTTTGAAATGGGAATATATTTTACACCACTTGTAGTGCCCGAAGTTTTCGCAAGATAGATTGGCTTGCCTTTCCATAAAATATTGTGCTTGCCTTCTTTTATATTTTCGATATAAGGCTTAAACGACTCATAATCTTTTATGGGAACAGCTTTTTTAAATTCTTCGTAAGTGGCCACCTTATCCAGGCCGTGCTCTTTTCCAAACTCGGTTGTCTTTCCCACCTTTACTAATTCCTTAAGAATGGCATCCTGGTCCTGCAAGGCAGTACCCATTCCCTTACGGATTTTTGCATACACGTAGGAAGCAAATGGCTTTGCTAAAAATGATTTGAACTTCATGGCAAGCTAAAACGGGCACGAATATACAGAATAGAGGTTAAGAGCTTCCTAATTTAGCTTATCAGAAGCAGTTTTTGTTGGCAGCAATATATTTAAACCTTACCTTTGCCCACCTAATTTTTGAACCATTATGTTCGCAGTAGTAAAAATAGCCGGCAAGCAATTTAAAGTGGAAAAAGACCAGACCTTGTATGTTCCTAAAGTATCTGGCAATGCCGGCGATAAAGTAGAATTTGCTGATGTGATCCTTGCCGATAACAATGGCAATTTAAAATTCAGCAATACAGGTGTAAAAATTTCTGCTGAAATTTTAGACCAGGTGAAAGGTGAAAAAGTAATTGCGTATAAACAAAAACGCAGAAAAGGCTTCCGTAAAAAGAAAGGTCACCGTACGCAGTACACAAAAATTAAAGTAACTGAAATTGCATAAACCAAATCCCGATAGTTATTGGGAGTAAATCATAAATTTTTATGGCACATAAAAAAGGTGAAGGTAGCGTAAAGAACGGCCGCGACTCCAACAGCAAACGTTTGGGAGTAAAAATATTTGGTGGCCAACCTGCAGTTGCCGGCAACATCCTCGTTCGCCAGCGTGGCACAGTTTATCATCCCGGAAAAAATGTTGGTGTTGGTAAAGACTATACCTTGTTTGCTCTTTCTGATGGCGTAGTTGAATTCAGAAAAGGAAGACAAAACAGAACATTTGTTTCTATTAACGCAGTTGAAGCTTCTGCTTAATTTCTAGACATTGTTTTGAAAGTTGGTAAAAAATTTGATAGTTTAAATTTTGTGTTTAATTTTACTATCGTTAATTTTTATTACTAACCATTAAATTCAAAACAAAATGGCAACAGCAAAAAAAGCCGCTAAAAAAGGCGGAGCTAAAAAAAGTGCAGCGAAGAAAACTGCAACTAAGAAAACTGCAACTAAAAAGAGTGCAGCAAAAAAAGGCGGAGCTAAGAAAGCCGCTAAGAAAAAATAAGATACCAATCTTAAAAGGTTATAGAAGTCCCGATTCATCGGGACTTTTTTTATTCCCTGTCCTCCGCCGCTGGCAAAGAGACTTAGGCGTAAGATCTTTTCTTTCTTCAGTCTCTCCTAAAGAAGGTAGTTTCGCTCTTAATAGTTGCTTTTATTTTTGTTTTAAAAAGTTCTTTAAAGTTAGTTGAATGATTATGTACTTAGCTACATTGCTATTATAAGCTTTCGTTGTGTCACTCACTTGTACTACAACAATTCTATTGTGCATTGTGCAAGTGTCATAATAAGATTGAAAACGTTCAAACAGTGAAGGCGTAAAGCTCCGTAGGAGCGACATGTTGGTAGAAGAACAGATTATGATTGTTAAGCCCTATAGGGGCGACATTTTGAAACAGACAATTAAAGATTGATGAAAACAGCAGTAAGCTTCGCTAGTGATGATAAGAATTACTGAACCTCGAACGGAGCGTCGCAACTTCAGCAAAATAGTAGCAATACAGATGGCTAAAAAAATCGAAATCTAAATTGAAAATTTAAAAAGCATAAAAGAATATAGAATCGTCTTTCCGCCAGGCGCGGACAACAGGAGGAACATCATGGACAATTATGATATAGCGGACCAACTTTCATTGCTTGCCAAACTGATGGATATTCATGGAGATAATTCCTTTAAATCAAAAACTTATTCCTCCGCTGCATTTGCTATTGAAAAACTACCGCAGCAAATTGCTTCTTTACCGCACGAAAAAATTTTCCAGATAAAAGGCATTGGTGAAAGTGTGGGCAGAAAAGTGGTAGAGATTTTAGAAAGCGGCGAAATGAGTTTATTGAAGGAATGCCTTTCCAATACGCCTTCCGGTGTTTTGGAAATGATGAACATCAAAGGACTTGGTCCCAAGAAGATCAATGTGCTTTGGAAAGAAATGAAAATTGACAGCATTGAAGAACTGCAAAAAGCCTGTGAAGAAAACAGGATTGCCGGCAAAAAAGGCTTTGGTGAAAAAACACAGCAGAATATTTTAAACTCCATCCAATTTCAACAGCAAAGTGCGGGCAAATATTTATACAAACGTGTGGAAGCTTTTGCTGAAGCATTTACAGTAAAGCTGAAAGAGAAATTTCCTAATGATAAAATTGAAATCACCGGAGAGTTCAGAAGGCAGTTAGAAATTATTGAGTCGTTAGAGTGGGTGGTTACTGTTTCAAGTGATGATCTGAAGAATTGTTTACTGAACGATCAGGTTCAATTGGTGGCAGATAGGGATGGAATGCTGGTGCTGTCTGCAGAAGACACTCTGTTCTTGCGATTTTATATTGCTCCGGAGAAAGAATTTTACAAAAAGCTTTTTGAAACCGGTTGCAGCGAAGCGTTTTTAAATGAATGGGAAACCATAGCAAAGCCAACCGATATCTCTTCTGAACAAAAAATATTTTCCTCCTCACAGTTTCACTACATCCCTCCTTATTTGCGCGAATCCGTAACCATTCTTTCCAAAGCAAAAAAAGAAGGATTTGACAACATCGTTCAAACGAGTGACATCAAAGGATTGATCCATTCGCACAGCAACTGGAGCGATGGCAGCTATACTATTGAAGAAATGGCCAATGAACTGATCAAGCTTGGTTTTGAATATCTGGTTATTTCCGATCATTCTAAATCGGCAGGTTACGCTAACGGATTAACCGAGCAACGCATTCGTGAGCAACATCGCTACATTGATGATCTCAATAAAAAGTTAGCTCCCTTCAAAATTTTCAAAAGCATTGAGTGCGATATTTTAGGCGATGGCGCTCTGGATTATGAAAATAAAATTCTTTCCACCTTCGATCTTGTCATTACCTCCGTTCACAGCAACTTAGACATGGATGAAGAAAAAGCCATGAAGCGTTTGATCGGAGCCATCACCAATCCATACACAACCATTCTTGGTCACATGACAGGCAGATTATTGCTGAAGAGAAGAGGTTACCCTGTTGATCATAAAACCATCATTGATGCCTGTGCCGATCATCACGTGGTTATTGAGATCAATGCCAGTCCAAGCAGACTGGATATGGATTGGCGATGGATTGATTATGCAATGGAAAAAGGATTAACGCTTTCCATCAATCCCGATGCACATACTACAGAAGAATTTCGCAACATAAAATATGGAGTGCTCGTAGCGCAAAAAGGCGCATTGCCCACACAAAAAAATTTAAGCAGCTATTCTTTAAAAGAGTTTGAAGAGTTTTTACAGCGAACAAAAAAAATAAAACGCATCAACTGACAACGGGCAATTGAACATAAAAGGTTGTCCCCTTTCCTTCTTCTGTTTCAAACCAAATGTTTCCCTTGGCTTGTTCAACAATACTTTTCGTCATTGCCAAACCCAAACCAGTGCCTGAAGTTTTTGTAGTAAAGTTGGGTGTAAAGATTTTTGAATGCATTTCTTCGGGTATGCCTTCGCCGTTATCCTTTATGCTAATTGTAATAATGCCATCCTTCTGCACTTCATTAATTCTAATATTACATTCAGGTTTATCCTGGCAGGCATCAACAGCATTGGCCAGTAAATTGGTAAACACACGATTCATGTGTGTTTTATCTGCTTTCATTACCACGCTTCCAAAAACCTTATTCCATTCAATATTTACTTTTGGATTAGAGCTATACAAGTCAACTAAAATTCCAATCACCTGATGAAGGTCCACCAGCTCAATTTTTTTGTTGCCGATATTGGCGAACTGCGAGAAATCAGCAGCAATCTTTGACAAGTGATCAATCTGTTCAATCAACGTATTGGCAACGCTGGCTGCCAAATCTTTTACATTCGGATGGTTGGAATCAATGGCCCTTTGCAAATACTGAATGCTTAGCTTCATGGGTGTTAACGGATTCTTGATCTCATGTGCTACCTGTCTTGCCATTTCTCTCCACGCACCTTCTCTTTCGCTTCTTGCCAATGCTTCCGCACTGGCCTCCAGTTGATGCACCATTTTATTGTATTGCTTTACCAGCTCACCAATTTCATCCTTCCTGTTCCAGACAATTTCTTCATTGGCTTTACCTAAAGTGATCTCCCGCATCTTATCGCCAATAACCGAAAAGGATTGCGTGATCTTATTGGTAATAAATAAGGCGATCACACCTGCAATCAAAAAAATAAATGCATTCAGATTAATGATCGTTACCAAAAAATTGGAGATCTCCTGCTTTAAATCAATTTGAGAAGAGAAGTAAGGAATGTTCAGGTATTGAACCACTTCTCTTTTATCATTTCGTACAGCAGCATAAATACTCCAGTAATCCAGTGAGCTCAATGTTTCCTGCTGTACATACTGCACTTCCCTCATGCGGCTCAAATGATAATAAGCCAGCGGATGCATTTGCATGCTCAGTATTCCCTTTTCATACACTTCCATTTCAGAGGAAACCTGAAGATTGCCTTCAAGATCATACACGTTCACATCAACATTATGGATATCGGATACTTCATTGACCAATTTTTGCAGATTGAAGAACGATGCTGAATCAGAAAGATCGGAATTGAAAGCAGTGGAATCGGTCAGCCTTTTTTCGAGCTCCCGCACCATAATGCCCGCTGTTCTGCTTAATTTATCAACGTTATTGCGGTTGTACCTTGAAATAAAAAAAGAAATGGTGGCCACACCTATAATAAGAAAGGACAAAATGCTTATAAAGATTACAGTGCCCTGTATTTGTGAGCGAATACTGAAATGTCCGAACAAATTAAAGGATGTCCGGTCTTTGAACAATCGAAGAATAACAGAGATGATTTGCAACAAGACCACCATGAAAAGAAAAGCACAAAACAAATAAGAGAACAGCGTGATGCTTTCCAGCAGAGAATCCTTTTTTCTTGCAACGATTACGGTTTTATTATTGCCTGCACGATACCATAATTCATCATAATCTCCATTGGTTCGTTCATCAAATTCCTTGTCGGGTATCTGGTCTTTTGAAAGGCTGATCTGAAAGGGATATTTTGTGGAAGACGAAACCAATAAGCGGTCCTTATAAATTGCATAGGAATAAATCGGCGAATTTTCTTCATCCCGCTTGCTCACCTGCCGGAACAATTCGGGATACAAGGCATCTGAATTGCCATACTGTCTTGGCGTAGAGATAATAAAAAAACTGCCAATAATATTCGTGCTGTCCCTGATCACTCTTCGTGTAATGTAGGTAAGCCTGTCGTACGAAGTTTCTAAATAATTGAGATCAGGGATGCCCGTAGGCTTGCTTTGAACAGTAAAGATGGTATTGAGTTCCGGATAGGTTTTTCGATCATCATTATTCACACTCCTGTTCAAGGAATCAAAGACATAAATTTTTGTATCGTACCTGATATTATAATCAGCAAAATTTTCTTTTAAAATACTGTCTCTTAAAAAGCGATTTTGCTGAGGGTCCTGAAAGCGGCGAAAATTATTTAAAAGAAAGCGGTTGTCAAGATACGTGATGGCAATGCTCAACATGCTGCTGGTGGCAGGATCGGTTATGCGATCGTATTTTTCTGTAATGGCCTTTCTGATCCTTAACTCATTTTCACGGTTACCTTGTAAGATGATGGCCGCTAATGAAACAGAGAAGATGAAGATCCAGAACAAAGCGCCGGCAACGGTTATCCTGAAACGGTTGATGATAAATTTTTCCTGGCTTACCAGCAATGTATATAGTACCAGCCATAAAAGAACCGGCAAATGAAAAAGGACAATGGAATTACCACTGCGGAATGTAAGGAATAATAATCCTATAATAGCCAGACAAAAATAGATGTAGATATAATTATCCCTGAACGCAGAAAAAATGAACCGGAACAGAAGCCTGGTGAAATAATAGTAGATTACAGAAAGCAGTGCCAGAACGATAAAGCCGATGATGGTATAAAAATCAAGACTAAAAAAATCAGTTACATTAAACGAAACTTTTGAATCAGCTACTAAACTGCGGACAATATCGGCAAATTGAAATGTAGAAAAGATCAAAATGAAAACAACAAGGAAACCGGCAGCATACAATTTTTTCCCTTTTAAAAAAGAAGGGATCTTTTGTTCCGGCGAAACATTGTACCAGGCAAACAAAACGATCCAGCACAGCAAAATGAAATTGATCAAAAGATCGCCCAGCGAAGCATTGATTGAATTAGCTGCATAAATGGAAGGATCAAATATTCCGAACTGGCGGAAAGAAAAAAAGCCTTCCAGGTAATACATCAGAAATCTAATGATAGCAAATGTCAAAGCCAGAAAGATCATCCCGTATAAAGCCCGGCTTCGTGCCACCACGGTTTCAGCCAAAAGGCTTAGATAGATCAATAAAAAAATAACACCTGTTATTCTTAACACAATCGTTACGATGTCGGTGGTAGCTACATTGGCGTGAGAAACTCCTTTTATATAAAAAAGAGTTTTCCCGCTCAACGACTTGATAGGATACGTTGTAGCGTT
>JAICTW010000239.1 GCA_025936195.1 Flavisolibacter sp. | reverse complement strand
ATTTGTTGTAATCGACAGTAAAAATTTTCTCCTTTATGGACTCGCGAAGGTTATTGTTATTGGTGTAATAGATCCTTGTCCTTAATTCCACTTTAAAAGAATCGGGCATTACCAGATCAGCGTATTCATTAAGGCGAAAGCTGATGACACTGTTCACAGAATTGGTGCGCAGAATGGTTGGCTTTAATGTGCTATTATAAAATACACTGTCCGCAACGCTGATCACTTTCCCCACCTTGATGGAATCTCCCTTCAGAGAAGCTGTATAAGGCGGATCGTTTTTTGCCCAGGCCAAAGAGGCACAAAAACTCAACAACAACAAAAGAGTTGTGAAGCGGAAAAATTTTTTCTGCGCTTGTCTCATAGCAGTTATGTTAGTTTACAGTTTACCAATTCTTGTTAATCCGATTTTATAGTTTATTGGTTTCCCTTTTGGGTGTTGATTATAAGTCTGAAACCTTCATACGCAGGTTGCAGTTTTATTTCATCAGCGAAGCGGTACACAAACTTTGATTCATTAAACTCATCATCACTGATTAGATTTTCTGAGTAATTAGAAAAATCCATAGTAACGCACACTACACCACTTGCACCAGGTGTATCCGAGGTCATCTCGGTTAAATAATATTTTACCTGCTTAATCCGGTTAGTGGCTATGTCATATTTCAATCCATAGCTGTGATATGGGGACTGCGCATTGAAAACAATAAGCAGCGATCTTGTTGAATCATTAAGATCATTTACAGACATATCAGCAATATTGGCTTCGCGGAAAAGAGAATCCATTAATGGAAGCTGTAGCACAGAGGTATATTCCTGCCTGTCGCTAATTAGAATTATACTGTCTGAATGATAAACAGCCATATTAAAACTGCTGCCCTGCAGAAATTCCACACTGTCAATCATGCCCCAGTATTTACCAGCATGGATTTTATAGCTCCCCGCAATTTGCTCGGTGATGGATGTTTGTGTTGCACTGTCAGCATAACTAATGTTGACATCGAAACTTAAATCAGAAGCGTTCCTATATGCTTCGGCAATCTTTATGATTTCCATTACTTCCAAACCTTTCGGCATATTTTGAGCATGTACATTTGCCGAAAAGAAGATTAACAATACCAATACGCACCTGAAAACGATTTTCATAAATTATGTTTTGAGTTGTTTAATTTTTGAATAAAGCACTTCTTGTTTCTTTAATGGTCATCACTCCTTTTTCTGTTTCCTTTTTCACACGAATAAGGGTTCCGTCGTCATCGTATTCATAAAACGATGCGTAGTTATTCTCATCTAAGTCGGCCATTAATCTTAAGCTTATGGGATCATACACATAGCTCTTCATGGAACTGTTGTAAGGTTGCATGCGTATATCATCCACATACACTGTTCGCCCCTGTGCACCTCTGAGGCTTAAGAGAAGCGTAGTAGCTGTCAATGGTACGTCCACTACCGACTCATAGCGTTGCCAGCCTTCTATTCGAACACCAGTTTTTTGAAGTGAAACAGAAGTATTGTTGTCGAAGCCTGCAATGATCACATCATTTAATGCCGCTGCTGTTGAACAATCAGTTCCGGCCATTTTTACCCATGCGCTCACCACCATTTTAGCACCCTTTGTTGGAGAGAAGGTTGGCCGGACCGCATTGCGGATGCTGTCATTTTTCACACCAATACAGTAAAGTTTTACATCCCGCCTGATGGATCCTATGGTGTCGTACACAGTCATGTTCTGCGGATAAAGGAATTGTTGCGGAACTACTTCCCACGATCCGTTATCAACCTGCCATGTCAACTGTACTGCTGCAGGTATGCGCCAGTATTTGCTGAAGGATGCTGTAATGCTGTACAACTCTCCTGCCTGCAGATAAACTTGTGCAGTGGTAAACGATGGACTGGTTGGTTGAGTAATAAAGTTCTGAGTTAAGACCGTATTCCCCTTTGCTATTCGCAATGAAGCTAAGCCGGTAGTCTTTTCTAAATGGAAACGATAGTAACCAGAAAGTTTAGCCTGAAGAAATCCAGACCAGTTCGCATCGTAGTCATAACGCCCAATAATATTTCGCAGGCAAAAATCTCTTGGATAAGGTGACACATTACCCCAGTTATAATCAATTTTAGGGCTGATAGTATATAAGGTGGACGTACGGTTAGCATTACAACCATTACCTGTTGGTTGCCCGCCAACATAGGTTGCAGACAACCCCTGACCTTTGCCTATTACCGTTAATGCATAAACAGGTGTTGAATCAACATTGAGATACCATTTCGCTTGCGATTCCGGTGCCTGGCTTGTCAACGGAATACTCAGGCGGGATTCGGCAGATGCATTTACTTTAAGACTATAGCGACCTGTATGTGCATCTTCATCGCTTATTGAAACATTGGATTGACCTTTTCTAAAATCAACCTCCCTCGGAGCTTCGCAACTGATGCAATCGTTGGTTTTATAATCATAGTCTTCAAATCCATCAGAGAGTATTTCACGGTATTTTGCATTTTGCGCCACGGCTACAGGTAAGGTCTGATTGTAACCATACAAGCCTGCATTGTATCTTCCCAATGGATCATAGTTTTCTATTTCAAATCCTTTGCGGTTATAAATTGACACGGCACTATTCCAAACCCATTTGGAGGTATCCGGTGCAGCAATAAGATTTGAATCAGTAAACTGCCAGTAAGTGGTAAAGTTCTTCAACGTTCCTTCTCTTCTAATGTCTGTTTGCCTGTTTGATGCGTCCGACTCTTTACGATCGCTATAATAAGTATAGGCACGATCCATACGCCAGTTGCCGAGGATGCCCCAACGATAAGGATTGGTGGTATCAGTGATATTTGGCCTGCATACTGTAATAGTTGTGTCCTTTGTTACAGAATAGGAAACCTGTAACTGAGGCACAAAACAGGAGCAGCCAGGAGCAGAGACCGCAGCCGTAATTTGTTGTGTTAATAATGTATTAACGGTTGATGTAGATGAACTGCAACCGTTAAGTCCTGTTGATCCAAGAGAAGCACAGGCACTGAGATAGTTAGTTTCCGAATTGCTTCCATCGCTTGCACCTTGTTTCACAATCTCAAACATAAAACCGTATGAAGGCTGGCTCACCGCATCCTGGATCAATGAGGTACAGGTTACATTTGAAAGATTATTGCTGTTAAGCAAAACCTGATTAGTGGCGCTTGTCCGGAAGTCTCCATACCTCGTGTACTGGTTCCAGTTAGATGTGATGCGCTTGATGTTTACCCTGGAATCCACTGTATAATAATTGTTAGCCTTCGTCCAGTCGTAACTAAAAAATCCCCTTGAGCAGTCATTCCGTATAACCGGCCATACATTGTCCGGCTTTTTGGGGCTGAAGGAGAATCGTGCGTCTGTAACAGAAGCTCCCGGAGGAATAACCGACAGGTCAAACTTCAGCATTGTTTTAGTTTTAATAGATCTGGAGTGACAGCCGGTCCCTCCTCTAATGTAGTCGTAGCTTGAAAGAACTGTACTCACATTGGAAAAGAATTGATCAGCAATATCCGGATGGCCGACCCGTGCGTACAGTAGGCTGCGGTCAACTTCTGTGGGAGTTAACAAGACTGAATAATTTCTTGTCACTCTAATTAAAGTATCCTTTGCATACAAGCTATTTTCCACTTTCCATAAATCTTGATACGACACACTTGATGCATTGATAATTCTTATGGTACTGTCTATAGCAAGCCTGTAAGTACCAGAAGCAACTTCCCGTATTGGATTATCAAGAGAAAGAATACTTCCTGCCGAGGCATCAAGCATATTTCTTTTACCTGAGCGCAAAACTTTAAGCGAGGTAATTCTACCCGAAAAAGGTCTTCCCTGTTTGTTAATAATATATAAACCAGCATCTTTTGATACACCCTTGCCTGCATCAACCACATAAGCCTTTCCATCAATTTTTATAGTGAATGGATTAGGCAACAACGATTCGCAAGACTCTCCAAATGCTGGCGATGCCGACGTGCCCGTGATCCATAATTCATCTCCGCTTTCAAAATACTTTTCAGTAGGAAAAGGCTGATTGGCAGAAGAGAAAAGCTTTCCGTTAATAAGCAACAGGTTTGAAAACTCTGCCTGCACATTTTTATAAGCCATGCCCATTCCACTGTAAGCCCAATGTGCAGGATAACTGAAGTTGTAAACAGGATCATTGAATTCATTCTTTGTTCTTGATAAAACCACTTCTCCTGTTTCGCCATCGTACAAAAGATTTTTGGTAGAAACAATGCTGCTTTTATCTTTTACAATCACGCTGTCCAAAATGCCATAGCGCTGAATAATTTTCACAGTAGCCGCACTGCGGAACTGGCTTTCGTCGAACTGCGGAAACTTAAAGAAAGAAGGAATGGGCACAGGGAAAATGCCGATCTGGAAATAATCCAGGTTAGGTGAAACACCTCCGGATATGGAACTGGAATATTGCTGCCGGAAATCAGTTACCAATTCAATATCCTTTCCAATAATTCCATTTTTATTGATCTTTCCGTTTGCTGAATCAACCGCCCAAACAGTATTGTTTAATTTTTGTATAACCGATCTGTCATCATCAACCTTATAAAAATTTTGCGTGTAGGCAACCGGATTGAGGGAATCGTTTTCGGCATAACTGGCTGTTCTTTTCACTTTACCATTCATATCATTCAGCTCAATTTTAAAGCCCTGGCTAATGGTCACTCTCTGAACCGAATGGATCTTTAATAAGTTCTGAAGTTTCGGATTGTATCTGGCTTTTGCATCCTGATCAAGCAAAGTATAGTCAACAATGGTTGGAAAATCCTTACTGGTAAAAAACTCTGTTTCCTCCCAACCGTTTGCTGATTTCGCTTTTGCATTTATTGTACGGACACGCACTTTACTGTAACCCACAGATGCACCGGGGAAATAAGATTCTCCCAAAGGCATTTCGCTGTACATGTAAGACACCGGAGCAAGTGGCGCTAGTTTTTCTGCATAATCAATTGGCTGCCGGAATGGATTTTCTTCACCTCCGATCATAGGTTCATAAGTAGCTACACCACTGCTTATGACTTGTGTTTTTCCATCAACATCAATAGAAGCTTTGTATTCATACTCCTGACCATACACGGATTCACGCTGCTTTCCCTTGGTCATAGCATTCCAGTTGTCGAAGATCTCTATCTTTTTTACGCGATGTCCACCGCCAAGCTTTTTGTATTCGGGTGAATTCAATCTTAGAAAGGACTTTGATAAAACAATCTCTTTACACCATCCCTTGGTCATTGCATTTTTTTCAAAGCCCAATACAGCATTTTTTATTTCACCTATTGATGATCCCAGCATCTTAACAGCGTCAGCTAAATCCACATCATCACCCAACTCGGATGTCGGATAGGCTTTTGAGGTAAGATTATT
>JAICTW010000514.1 GCA_025936195.1 Flavisolibacter sp. | reverse complement strand
AAGCGCTTCGCGAGAATGAATATTTATATAAAAAGGCTGAAGCCATTACGCATTTGGGAAGCTATAAATGGGAGCTTACAACCAATCGTTTGACCTGGTCGGATGAATTGTATCGCATTTATGGTTTGCAGCCGGGCGACAATACTGAGTTTAACTACATCAGCTCTTTCAATTTTCCCGAAGACACACTTAATGTAAGAAGAGAATACAACGCAGCCATTAAAGAAAAAAGACCTTTCGACTTTTATTACCGTATTCATACAAAGGACGGCGCTTTAAAGATCTTACATGCAAGAGGTGAACTTGCTTTCAATAATAGCGGTGAAGTAATTGCCATTATCGGCACTGTACAGGATGTTACCGAAAAACAAAATTTGATTCGGAAACTTAGCCAGAATGAAGCTTTGTACAAGCAGGCTGAGGAACTGGCGGGCATGGGCCACTGGAATTGGGATCTAAAAAATAATAAGCTGGAATGGACAGACCATTTATACCGCATCTACGGATTGGAACCACAAAAGGAAGAAATTACCATTGATCGCTTTTTGTCTTTCATTCATCCTGATGACAGAGAATACGTAGCTAATGGAGTTAATGACATCTACACAAACGATCTGTTGGATTATACATTCCGCATTATAACAGCAAATGGTGAAACAAAAATTTTGCGTTCCGTAGCGCAGGTGCAAAGAGACAAAGAAGGCAATCCTGCTTTTGTTGTGGGAACAGAACGAGATACGACTGAAAAGCAACTGCTGATAGATAGGTTGCAAAAAAGCGAACGGCTTTATAAACAGGCACAGGCTTTGGCGCATGTGGGTAACTGGAGTTGGGACATCAGAAGCAATAGCATTGAATGGTCCGATGAATTATACCGTATCTATAACTTGCCTCCGCAAATAAAAAAGCTGACCTACGAAGAATATATAAGCCATATCCATCCTGATGACAGAGAAAAAGTACAGCAGCAGGTGCGGCAGGCAAGTCAAAAAAATGAGTCCTGGGGATACACACACAGGATTGTAAGAGAGAATGGTGAAGTGCGGATTGTTTTTTCTACAGGCGAAGTAGTGACTGATGAAAAAGGACAGGCCTACATGATGGTTGGAACGGCGCAGGACATAACGGAACGGCAAAAGCTCATTGACCTTTTGCAGGAAAGTGAAAAACATTTTAAGCAGGCGCAAAGCCTGGCCCACATTGGTAACTGGGTAATGGACGTGAAAACAAAAGAGATTTCCTGGTCCGATGAAATGTTCAACATTTATGAAATGGAAGGAGCGCAGCCTTTTAGTTTTGATATCTGGCTAAGCTATTTGGAGGATGATAAAGAAGAGATCATTGCGTATTATGAAGAATGTTTGCGGGAGAGAAAAACCTACGACAACATTCACAGGATCCGTTTAAAGAACGGAAAAATAAAAATCATACACCGCAAGGGCGAATTCATTTTAAATGAAAATGGTGAGCCTGTGAAAATGATCGGCATCACTCAGGATATAACTGAAGAATACAGGACACAACAGGAATTGAGAGAGAGTCAAAACTTTATCCGAAAGATCACTGACGCTACTCCATCTATAATTTCTTCTTATAACGTTAACACCAACAAATATGTTTTTATTAGCGAAGGGTTGGGAAAGCTTCTTGGTTACAACACGGAAGACGTTATACAGGAAGGAGTGGCATTTTTTGTAAACATTGTTCATCCTGATGATGTACAAATGATGATAGAGAAAAATGCAGCCGTGTTGGAGCAGGCGAATGCTCATCCGGACAGAAGTGATATGGTGATGGAATTTACGTACCGTATGAAACATAAAAACGGAATGTACAGATGGTTTCATACTTACGGAACTATTTTCGACCGGAACAGTAGCGGAAAAGTGGAACATGTTCTGAACATTTCTTTGGACGTAACGGAACAGGTGGAAGCCACAGAAAAAATTAAAGAGCAGGAACATTTCATTCAGCAAATTGCCGATGCCTCACCAACTATTTTGTATTTGTACGATGTGGAAAAGCAAAGCATCATTTACATTAACCGGGAGATATTTTTTGTTCTGGGTTATTCGCCCGATGAAGTGCTGGGATGGGGAAGCGGCATAATCAAAAATTTGTATCATTCTGAAGATTACCATTTACTTCCGGCAAGGAAAGAAAGCAACAAAAATTTTCAGCAGGTAGATTCGATGATACAGTACGAATGCCGCATGAAAAATAATGAGGGCGAGTGGCGTTGGTTGCTGGTAAGAGAGATAGTTTTCAAAACAGATGAAGAAGGGAACATCACACAAATACTTGGCGCTGCATTGGATATTAACCGCAGAAAGGAAATGGAAAAAACCATTCTTCAAAATACATTGCTGCTGGAACAATCCAATGCCAGCCTTGAAGAATTTGCCTATGTGGCCAGTCACGACCTGAAAGAACCGCTTCGAAAGATTTCAACATTTGGCGATCGTTTGGTGGCAAGCCAGACAGCCAATTTGTCTCCGGATGGAAAGCTTTATCTTCAAAAGATCATTGATGCTTCCCAGCGCATGCAAACCATGATCAGCGATCTGCTTTCCATATCCATGATCAGTAATAATACTTCGTTTGAAAGATACAGTCTGCAAAAAATATTGGATGAAACCTTGCAAACTCTGGAATTTAAAATAGAACAGCAGAACGCAATTATAAAATCCGATCCTTTGCCCGAGGCCAATATTATTCCTTCACAGTTCCGGCAATTGTTCCAAAACTTATTAAGTAACTCTTTAAAATTTGTGCGTCCTCAGGTGCAGCCACTCATTACTATTAGCTATTCACTGGTTCATCCTTCAGAGGTAAATCAATATCAGCTGGTGCAATCAGGTAAATACCATAAGCTTGAATTTAATGACAACGGAATTGGGTTTGAAAATGAATTTGCCGGAAAGATCTTTGCCATCTTTCAACGCCTTCATGGACGAAGTGAATATGAGGGTTCCGGTATTGGTCTGGCTATTTGCAAAAAAATTGTGGAACATCATGGTGGTGTCATTTTTGCCAGCAGCGTATTTGGTGAAGGCGCTACTTTTACCATCATTTTACCGGCGTAGAATTTAAGAGTTGGCAATTAAGTCACTGGGAACTGTAAGCTGTAAATTGAAAACTGACAACTCACCAAAACATCTGGCATTAATTTTTT
>JAICTW010000784.1 GCA_025936195.1 Flavisolibacter sp. | reverse complement strand
ATGTTGATGAAGAGGAAGAATATGAAGAAGCAATAGAAGTATAATGGCAAAAAAAATCATTATAGCAGGTGGAGGAACAGGCGGACATATTTTTCCTGCAATTGCAATTGCCAATGCATTAAAGAAGCAGGAACCTCAAGCTGAAATTTTGTTTGTGGGTGCGAAGGGAAAAATGGAAATGGAAAAAGTGCCGCAGGCAGGGTATAAAATTGAAGGTCTGGATATCGCAGGTTTTAATAGAAGTTCTTTGATAAAAAACATTGGATTGCCCATGAAGCTTTTGAAAAGCTTTTTCCAGGTGAGAAAGATTTTCAAAGGTTTTAAACCGGATGCTGTGATTGGTGTTGGTGGCTATTCTTCTTTTCCTGTTTTGAGATTGGCACAGGCGAAAGGAATTCCTTCGTTCATTCATGAGTCGAATTCGTTTGCAGGAAGGTCGAACATTTTGTTGGGAAAGAAAGCAACAAAGGTTTTTGTGGCGAGTGATGGAATGGAAAAGTTCTTTCCTGCAAATAAAATTGTGATTTCAGGGAATCCTATTCGTCCATCAATTGCAAACGTAGCTTCCATTTCAAAGGAAGAAGCGCTGAAATTTTTTGGATTGCAGCCGGCAAAGAAAACATTGTTGGTTGTCGGCGGAAGTTTGGGAGCAAGATCCGTCAACGAAGCCATTGCAAAAGGGCTGAATGATCTCCTTCAAAACAATTTGCAGATCATTTGGCAAACGGGAAAGACAGATGCGAATAAATGGAAAGAAGCGGCGAAGAGTCAATCCTCTGTTTGGGTGAATGATTTTATCACTGAAATGGAGAAAGGTTATGCTGCTGCGGACATTGTGATTTCAAGAGCAGGAGCTATGGCAAAAGCAGAACTGTGTGTAGTGAAAAAGCCAGTTTTGTTTGTACCCTTTCCATTTGCGGCAGAAGATCATCAAACGGTGAACGCAATGAATCTTGTTGAGAAACATGCAGCACTGATGGTGAAAGACAGCGAAGCAATCAACAAAGTAGTGCCAACTATTATTGACTTGGCAAAAAATGAACAAGAGCAAAATGAATTAAAAGAAAACATCGGCAAATACGCAGTAGTAAATGCCGACGAACACATAGCAAAACAGATCATTGAAAGTCTGAACAAAGAAATCGGATGAAAGAGGAATCGCATGAATCGAAAGACAACTTGAACCTAAGTCTCCCCTTTAGGGGGACAGGGGGAATTTATTTCATCGGTATCGGTGGAATTGGTATGAGTGCCCTTGCCCGTTACTTTCATTCGAAAGGGATTGAAGTAAGTGGATATGATAGAACACAAACGGAGTTGACAAAAGAATTGGAGAGCGAAGGCATTTCCATTCATTACAATGAAGATGTAAATGTTATTCCGAAAGATGTTGATTTGGTTGTGTACACTCCAGCGGTTCCAAAGGAGCATGCTGAATTGGGTTATTATCAACAGCATGGTTACAAAGTAGTGAAGAGAAGTGATGTGTTGCAGGCGATCAGTGCCGATTCATTCAACATCTGCATTGCAGGTACGCATGGAAAGACAACCATCACTACCATGATTGCACACATACTTCGTCATAGTGGTTATGGATGCAATGCTTTTTTGGGTGGAATATCCGTGAATTACGTTACTAATTTTTTGCCGCAGGTCCCGTCTTCAGCGGGAAGCAGTGCTAACAACGTTTGTGTGATTGAAGCCGATGAATACGACAGGAGT
>JAICTW010000311.1 GCA_025936195.1 Flavisolibacter sp. | reverse complement strand
AAGCGGATCTTCTGACAATCCTTTCAATGCGGGAATAGTTACAACCGGATCAGTTAAACCGATGATCCAGTTAATACAAAGCAACAAGCCTATGCGGAAGAACATGGCCAGCATCAGTCCAATATTCCTTGCACGGCGTTGCCGCTGTTTGGGAAGTTTACCCGCCACGATAGAAATGAAAATGATGTTATCAATTCCTAAAACAATCTCCAGAAAGCTAAGTGTCAAAAGGCTTATCCAAATGGCCGGACTGGTAAAATCGGGAAAAACAAAATCCATATACCTGTTTTAAAATAAGTTTTACGAAATAGATTTTTCCTGCTCTGTTTCTTTATTTGAAATGCTATAAGCAGGTGTTGTTTGTAAACTGCTCTTCTTTCTTCCTATGAATAGCTTAATTAAAACGGGGCCAGTTGTTATCAGTACAATGCCGATGATGATCTTTTCAAGATTCTCCTTTGCCCACGCATTTTCGCCCAATAAAAAGCCTGCCGATACAATGCTTCCTGCCCACAAAACACTTCCCAAAACATTATAGAAAGAGAACTTCGCTACATTCATTTTTACCATGCCCGCTATCATAGGAGCAAAGGTGCGTATAATAGGCAGAAAGCGGGCAAGCATAATAGCGCCTCCACCCTTCTTATCATAAAATTGTTTAGCCTGAGTAAGGTATTTTCTTTTAAACAGCCAATTGTCTTTTTGAAAAAGTAATCGGTTGGATTTTTTACCAAACCAATAACCTGCATAATTGCCCAGCATACCTGCTGTTGCAATCAAAGCAATCCAGTAACAAAGATTGATCAATGGTAAAGTAAACGGTGATAAGGCGTTGGCAATAACCATTCCCGCAATAAAAAGCAATGAATCTCCTGGCAGAAAAAAACCAAAGAACAAACCCGTTTCAATGAATACGATCAGCACCACAATATAAAGTCCGCCGTGCTGCATGATCCATTCGGGATTGGCGAGATTGCTGAAAAATTCTATGATCGTTTGCATAATAATAGTGTTGAATTAAACAATAAAGCAGTTACAAACACCTGGCACAAGTTTTAGTTGAGTTTCACGCCAAGCCACAGAGAATGCGGAGAATTCTTTATGTTTCTCTCATTAAGCTCTGCTTCTATGAATGATCCATTTTTTCTCCACAACATTTCATCATTGATAATAAATGCTTCCACCCTTATTTGGCGGAAGCATCTGCTTTAATCAAAATCAAATAAATCACCCAGAAAAGATTTCTTTTTATGAGGCTTATTATATCCATGTTGCTGTCTTTCGTATGGATTATATCTGCCTGGCTTACCAAAGCCTTGCTGGCTTTGACTTTCGACAAATGCATTTTGCTCTGCATAATCCAAGATTTTATCCAGCTCTCCTTTATCCAGCCATACGCCTCTGCATGCGGGACAATAGTCTATTTCAATTTGATTTTTTTCCATCATTAAAAGGGTTTCATCACAATTGGGACATTTCATGATGCAATGGTTTTATTATTTGAAGAAATGTGCACTTTCCTAAAGCGCAAAAAAATTCGCAACCTCAGTAAACTCAATACACGAGGAATTAAGAGAACATATTTCTCTTAACGGGAAGCTTTACAGAAAGTGATTAAAATAGATTGTACCGGAACAGGAAAACATAATAACCCGGCGTAGGCAAAAAATTGGAAGTGGAAAGATAAAATTTTTGACCAACAGCATCATTTACCGAAGTAAAAGCAATGCTATTGCTTTCATTAAAAACATGTTTGCCATTATGCTTTCGAAATGAAAAATGGTTGAGCTGATTCACATAAACAGAAGCGGTGAAATGATTTTCTTCTTCTGTTTCCGGCGCATTAGGAATGTGTACCAACTGCATGGAAGTCGCTTCTCTATAATCATCGGAAGAGAGCTTTACAACCGGGGCTGCTATGCAAACACAATTAAAAAACAAAAAGAGCAGACCAAGCAGCCTGCTTTTAAAACGACTATGTTGTTTTTCTGGCATTTAATTGTGCAAACTTTATCCGGCAAATCTATCTGAAAAAAATCCGGCAAATGTTATCGTTTTATCAATTCAGCAATACCCGTTTTAAATTCGTTAGAAAACTTCTAATGGTATATTGTTGTGTTTTTATGTAAAGGCTATGAAAAGATCATTATGGTTGTATTATGCTTTTTCCCATTCAGATTGCAATTTTCCGGAACAATGTCTCATCTGCTATTGTAAAGCAAGGCAGTTGCTGTATCTAACAAAATACTTTCTTCATTTTCAGCCCACAACAAATTACAAAATTAGCTTCACCGGCTATTTAGCACTTTCTTAAGAACGTAAAAACAAATATCAACGTTTTATTGGCGAATCAAACCAACACATGCCTAAAACCAACCTGCGGCATCAAATCGTTATTGATGCCCTACCAAGTAAAGTCTGGAAAGTACTCACCAGTCCCGATTACATAAAACAATACTTTATTGAGGGAGAAATTCATTGCAACTGGACGGAAGGAAGTCCACTTATGCTGATAACCCAAACACAGGAACAAACAGAAGGCCTGTACAAAGGAAATATTCTTCGCATCATTCCGGGTGTACTGTTGAAATATCAATTGCAGGAAGAATCTTCAGCAGCATTTATTCATACCACTTATGAGTTGATCCCCTCAGAAGAAGGCATTGAATTGAAACTGTATTGTGAAGGCTTTGAAGATTCCAATGAAGAATACTTTACCCGCTTACATCAAATTCAACTACTTCTGCAAAAGATCAAATGGCTGGCGGAATTCTCCTGAATTCCTGCTTCGAAATTTTTTCTCCACCTGATGTAAGTCAGCAATAAAGATTTATGGTTTTCACATTTTTGCTGCACTCAAATCCGCAAAAGCTATGGCACATCAGGTAGAAACACAATGGATGGGGAAAATGCAATTCAATGCATTGGTAAACGGACACACCATTGTCATGGATGCGCCGGAAAGAGTTGGCGGTGAAGACAATGGCCCCATTCCCAAACCATTTGTGCTAACTGCATTATCAGGATGCACCGGAATGGATGTGGTTTCCTTGCTTCGCAAAGCAGGCAAAGAAGTAAATGATTTCAACATCATTGTTACCGGTGAGATCAGCAAGCAACATCCTATTGTTTATACTTCCATTCATCTTATTTACGAGTTTAAAGGAAGTGAAGATTGCAAAGAAGCCGCACTGCAGGCGGTGACCGATTCGCAGGAAAAACTTTGCGGAGTAAGCAATATGCTCAAACGAATTATGTCCGTAACCTGGGAAGTAAATTATAATGGAGCCATCCTGTTTTCCAATAAAGAGGAAACGCTTGCCACTGCTGGTAAAACAAATAGCTGAAATAATTTTCCACCTCGCTGCTCTCCTTGACAGCCATCAGCAATTACACTAACCGTTATCATTGTTTATCATTTTTGAAAGTTCGAGTTTCATTGCAGAAAAATCAACAATGGAACTTCCTGTCAGTAAAAACACAACCATTAGGGAAGTGAAGGAACAATTCTCCCGCTATTTTCCTTATTTAAAACTGGAGTTCTTTGCTTACCGTCATCATACAAATGATGATTCCCATCTGAACAAAGAAGTGTACAAAGGGAGATATGCGGAAGAAACTTCCGAATTCTTCAAAGAAGGTGTAATCTGTTTCAGCGCTTCTACAACAGTGGCCGAATTAGAACTGGAATTTCAAATTGAAATGGGCCTGTTTGCAAGAGTTTTCAGAAAATCGGGAGAGATGTGGATGGACACGACACAAACCAATCATTTGACACTTGGCAAACAAAACAGCATGGGCGACGGACTTTCCAAACCTGTACGGCCCAATGTGCATACTTTGTTTTTATAAATGAACTAAATGAAAGTGCGTTAATCATGTACTTCCCGTAATGGTGGCAAAAAGAGCAAACTTTTGTTTGCTCTTTTCTTATGTAAGAAATAAGTTTCAGAGTAGTTGAAGCAGGCGGCAGCTAAACGAATTGGATTGTTATCTAAACGTCAAACAAATGGTTTCGAGGAATTCATTGTTCCATTTTGTTTTTCTGCGAACTCTGATCCAATAACCAAAACCTGTTTTATCATCATCTACATTTATCAGGCAACTTTTTATCAATCGCATCTTTCATTTGCATATAAATATCTTTTTTCTGTTCACCATTCAACAAGGTTTTTACAAAGAAGATGCAGGCATAACCTCTGCACCAATCTACCATGGGCCAGGTGCCAAACAAACCCGGACTCGCGAGTACGTTTGCTACTCCATTTGTAACAGTTGTTTCAGGGTTCAACACCCAACTTCCCAATGCATAACCTTCACCTTCACCTGCTTTGGGAACATATTTCATTTGCTCCGGCTTTGTTTGTAACGTACGCATTTGCTTCACTGCTTCTTCACTTAAAATTTGATTGCCATGATATTTTCCATTGTTCAGCAACATCATCAGAAAATGCATGTAATCATCAGCGGTAGATTGCGCACCACCGGAAGGATTAACCGCTGAAGCGTCCAAAGTGCCGAAGGTGGTTTTGCGCATACCCAAAGGATTAAACAACTTTTGTTTGATAAGCATATCAAATTTTTTCTTGCTCACAATTTCCAGAATGCGTCCGGCAATATTT
>JAICTW010000276.1 GCA_025936195.1 Flavisolibacter sp. | reverse complement strand
TGACAAAATCAAGTACAGCTTTACTGGACTCATAAGCAAAGCCTTGCTTCCCGAATTCAGGCAAAAAGGCAAAGCCAATATCAAAATGCTCCAGGTAATCTCTTTTCAAAAAACTGATGATTCCTATTGGTGCTTGATCCTCTTTAGTTTCCACCTTCCAATAATAAATGTTCTCAGTGTTTAAAATCCTTTCGATATAGTTTTTGGCATCTGTATGTGAATGGACATTTCTGTTGCCAATGAATTGCAGCCAACCTTCTGTATTCAGAAGTGAAAAAATAAAAGAAGTATCCTGTTTGCCCAAAGGCAGTAAGGCTAATCTCCTGGTAATAATGTTGTACGTATGCATTGCCATGCGGTTATTAAATTAGAACAATATCTATTGTTGTCAGAAAATATTCCAGCTTGCCTCAGTTCTCTTTCATTTTAGCCTCGCAAGAGCGAAGGTCATTTATACTTATTTTTTTGTCAAGTGCCGAAATTATTGTAAACTTTATAGATAAAATTTCTTCTTCATTAAAGCCTTTGTTATGTTACCAAAACAACTGCCCCAGCTTTTTTGTTTTCTGTCTGCTGCTCTCTATTCTTCTGCCCAACATATAAAGAAAGAAACTACACAGCCTGTAACTGCCATTAACAAAGAAACGATGGGAAACCTGCCTTTTGCCAGGGGTATGAACGAGATCATTGCTGCAGTGCCGTATGTGGATTTCAGTAACAGCAAGTCTGAAAACAGCGATAACACCAACCGCAATATAGACGTTAACCTGGAGTGGAATCATTTTTTTGGAAATGGTTTTGGAGCAGGTATTCAACTTGATCTTTCCTCGCAAAAAAATGAAACAGGAGTAGGCACTTTTAAAACCAATGACTGGATGGCTTATGTCAATGCTATCTATGGCCATTCATTCGACAATTTCAATTTGTACCTGAAAGGTTCAGTTGGTATTGGCAAGGGTAAAGATGTAGGCAATACCTTTTCCAATGAGTCCGACCTGTTTGGTTACAAAGTTGAAGTGGGATCGCCGGTCCATTTATTCAATGGCGGAGGCAACTATTTCACTCCTTTTATAGATTACCGTTATGTGAGAGAGAAAGATAATAGCGGCACTACCGCAAATCATACGTTTGGTTTGGGTTTTCGGTTGGAAAACTATTCCTCTTGTTCTTCCTATCAATGCGATTGCCATCATGGCCGCGGTTTTTCGAAAAACATCTATGACCGGGGAAGAAATTTTATCGGTTACTCCACTATGGGACATTTTAATTTCGGCAATTCGACATACACCTTCAACAATTCCAAAAGCAAAACAGATGTTTCTGATGGATTGCTGGAATTGCAGTACGGACATTATATCATTCCTGATCTTGCTATTGGCGCAGGCTTTAGCTGGAATACGCAAACCAACAAGTCGGGCAGTTCAAAGTCTTCCCACACTGAACTTCTTTTTACGCCTCTTATCACAGCAAACCTGCCCATAAAGAATTGTTGGAACAATTTATTTGTACAAGGTGGCTATGGTTTCGGTTCTGAAAAATTTTCCTCTGGCAGTTTTGATCAAAAAAACAATCAATCGCAGGTCTGTGTCAATCTCGGTTATAATTTTCTTGTCACTGACCATCTTAGTGTAACGCCAATGGCAGGCTACGATTGGGACAAGTCAAAAAACACTACAACAGATGCCACCACTAAAAGCTCTGGCCCCGATATAAAGCTGGGTGCAGCCTTGTGGTTTTAAGAAAAAAGATTTTGCAGAAGTTTCTATATGGAATGAAATTCTAACTCAAGACGTTTGTTAATCCTCTGCCTTGTTCATTCGCAACAAGTATCACTTTTTTTCTTCCACAAGCAACCGTTCATTGCTTGTGGATTGTATAGGTATTCGTTACCCGGTTTTCAAGATCAGTAAGTCTTTTTTGTAAATCGGCATTTTGTTTTTTTAACTCGTCAATCATTTGCTGCTGTTCCTGTACTGCTTTTACCAGTGGCACTACAAAATCTGCATAGCGAAGGCTGTACAGACCATCTTCTTTTTTAGGTTTATCCACACCGCTGAAATCATAACCGGTTTCTTTAGCTGCCTGTTCTACATCCTGTGCTACAAAACCGGAAAAAACGATTTTTTCCTTTTCATCCATAGCTGTTTTCATTTGAGCATTCCATTCTTTTCCATTGTTTTCTTTTAAGTGCCTGCTGATACCTGCTATATCCAAATGGTAGGTTACCGGGTGAAGCTTCATAATAAAATCAATTCCTTTTACATCTTCCTTTACCTCTTTTTTAAACCGGCCGTCACTGATATTGCTCCAGTTGGCATAACCTCCTATTGACCAGGTAGCAGCATTTCCAATTCTTGCCGTACTGTTGTCAGGACAGATCACTCCCTGACCAATGGCTACAGCATTGTATTGCCCGGCAAAACTTACATCGCAATTAGCACCAATGATTGTGTTATTATATCCCATATCATACGAATCGCCGGCATTATAACCAACACAGGTATTATATTGAGAATTGGTTGTTCTAAATAAAGCACTTACGCCTACTGCTGTATTATAGCTTCCCAAACTGCCATTATTACTTCGCAAGGCATCTCTGCCGAAAGCAGTATTATAATAACCAGTAGTATTGCTTCCTAAACTGCCATATCCCATAGCCGTATTGCTTCCGCCGCTTGAATTAAGCTGCATGGAACCATAACCAACCGCAGAGTTATAGCTACCGGTATTACGCTCCAACGCATAAGCACCTATAGCAATATTTTCGTAGGCAGGATTTGAGTTCAACGCTCTGTAACCAATTGCCACACTATAGGTGCCGGGACCTCCCTGGCCTGCGCCATAACCAAGACAGGTTTTCCCATTGCTGAAATTTATTTCACCCGCATAATTATTGTTCACCCGAAGCCGGAGAGCAACATTATCCGTAGTACCAATAAAATTTACATTTGAATTGGTGCCTGCATTGCCTGTAAGACTCCATGACTGAGATTGAGCGGCTAAAAAAAAGAGCGATGCATTTAAAAGCAGTAAACATTTTTTCATAAAAGAAAAATTTAAGGTTGATAATTGGGTTTGAGCAAGCTTAAATGACTTTACTGGCTTCATCAATGCAACATTCTTCAACGGATTTACCGGCATTGAAATAAAGAGGGTACTAACTTTAATGGAAAAAGAATGATGGGCTTTGCTGACCTGTTCTGTTGAGAAAAATTATTTTGATCATAAAAATTAAAACAAATTAAGAGGCCAAACAAAAAATCTTCTTTCTTTCCGATATTAAGTCATCCGTGCTACTGCCCAAAATACCTCCGCTATCCTGCGTTGTCCGATCAGATAGCTTATACAGATTTGATTTTTCTATCACGGTGGTCCTAATATTTTTGCTACCACTTTTTTTACGTAGATGGATCAATCAACTGCATTTAAGAGAATACTGTGTTTTTTCCTGCTTCTCTCGGCCTATCATTGCAGCGTTGCGCAGGATGAATGAATACATTCCTATAAAAGATGGGAAAACACTTGTTACCAAAAACAATCTGGTTATTGAATGCATTCATAACCTTGACATTCGAACAAGCGATATCAAAAACAATGAAGTGGTAATAGATTTCAATAAAGCTTACAATCCTTACTGCGCTTATGTGAGCGGTGTTTATAATTGTCCTGTTCCACTGAGAGCAAATGATTTCCCCATACTATTTTTAACGGAGAGAAAGTTTATGGAAAGCTTTGGCTGCTTCACTACGTGAATAGAATTTCTGCACGTATAAGAGCGTCCCTCGACATAGTTCGTCAGGCTCACTATGACAGTGCAACAATGCAGATGAGTTCTAAAAAAATCTTTTCTCTCCTTCAATTTCCCTGAATGGTTTCGAAAAAAATGCGTCCACATTTTTATTGAATTCATCTTTATACACTACCGGAGTGGAATGGCCACTATCCGGCAAAATCCATAAATAAGAATTTGGAATGTTTTGTGCAATGAGCAATGTATGTTCTGGTTTGATCACATCATGATCGCCGCCGATAACCAGCGTTGGTATTGAAATTTTGTGAAGATCGGTAACTGAAATATGCGGCTCTTCCACCAATAGGCGCATTAATTTCCATCCCGCTTTTTCCTGCGCATTCTTGTCCTTTTTATTTTTCAACGCATTGTACATCGGCAATACTAATTCTTCCACATCATTGAAAACAGCAGTAGTGTCCGGCCAAAGATTAGCTCCTGTCACCGCTAGCTTTTTTACTTTTTCCGGATGGCGAATGGCCAGCAGCAATCCGTTAATGCCGCCATCGCTCCAACCAATCACATAAGCTGAATCAATCTTCATCTGGTTAAGCAGGGCTGCATAATCATCAGCCATCATTTCATAAGAAAGCGAATCGCCTTCATCTTTTGACTGGCCTTGCGCACGGCTATCCGCAACAATAACTTTATATTTTTTGGAGAAGTAAGGTATTTGATTTACAAAATTGCTGATGGAGCCACCGTTACCGTGAATAATCAGCAGTGGCTGGCCTTCTCCGTATGTTTCGGCATACATTTCAAATCCGCGGACCGCATAATACTTCCCCACCTCTTTATTCTTGCCATAGGGAATTCCGCTTGTGTTCTCCATCAACTTCTGAAACTGTTTTTCAACAGTGTCCATATCATTTTGGGCCGCAACCGTCAATGCGCAGATCAATACTGCAAATGCAAAAACTGTTTTTCTCATGGCAGAAGATTTGTTGTGATTAAATATCCGAAATTCACAAAAGATCGTGTTCCAAAAAAATTATTAATGGAAGAGAAATCATTTGATGTCATTATTGTTGGCGCCGGTGCTGCCGGTTTGATGGCCGCCTGGGAACTGATAC
>JAICTW010000348.1 GCA_025936195.1 Flavisolibacter sp. | reverse complement strand
CAATTGCATTTGAAGGGACATCCTCTGGTAGTTCCAATGTTGATGGAAAAAAAGCCTGCATGCTTGAGCCATGTTCTTTTGTATGGTTCGATATCCAAAATATCCCATGCAGGCATAGGCAAGCGATCGAGCTCCTTCATTAGCTTTCTAGCTGTCGTTTTGATATAAGCCCCGTGATTTTTAAAAGCAATGCCGGTAATTGTAGAAAAATCAGTTTGTTTATTGTCAATGGCGTTTAACAACTCCAACAACGTTTGTTCTGCCTCACCAATCAAAATAAAATCTGCACCTGCATCCAGATAATTTTCAAACCTGTCTGTGGAATCGGAGCTGGAAACAATGACAACACAATTTTTTTCTTTAGCAACACGGATCATTTTAAATGCAGCTTCACGCATGTTAGTGAGGCACATTTTGGTGAGATAATTAAATCCATCATCGTAGATCACCAAATAATCAGGCTGTGTCTCATGGAGCACAGGTATGATCTCGTCCGGGCCATTAGAAAATTGTACATCATGCAATGAGACCTGGTAACCATTCTCACGCATAAAGGCCGCAGCATATAGGGTTCCAAGCGGAGCATACGGTTGTCCGTTCTTCAATTGCTTTGGATCGAACTTCAAAAAATAGGAATGCGTGAATACTATTTTTTTCATGCTGTGGCAGGATTTGTTTTGGGAGGTAAATTCAAATAGCAAACACAACGCTTGCAGGTTTCGTTAGCGTCCATGTCCAGATTTCTCCGGAATTCCATTCCCTTTTCTCCATTTAAAATTTCCAGCAAAGAATTTACTTTGATATTTCCAATGGATGAATGAAAAAAGCAAGGCTTCACGGTTCCATCAGCTTCAATTACAGTAGATACCCAGGGAGCATTGCATTTTTTGTAAGGGAAATCGCATATTTGATGAATGGCACAATAGTAAAGGAAGATCTTATTTAATTTTTGCGGAGATTCTGCTATGAAACGGGAATGAAAATTATCTTCATGATGTGCGATCACATCATCAATGACTTCTTTCAATTCTGAAAGTTCATCTTCATGCAACGCTACGTTCAATTGTCTTTCCTCCGTCCACAACACTTCACGGTTAAAAGCATGACTGCTCACGTCTGCAGGCAAAAAGCTGATGCGGTCCACTCCAATTTCCTTCGCAGTATCAACGATTGCTGACCACTTTCTGAAATTCAATCGGTGAATAACCGTTCGTGCAGAAATTTTAAAATCCGGCCTTTTTGACTTGAGATATTGAACACCTTCTTTCAGCTTTGCAAAAGCGCCATCAATATTTCTGATTGAGTCGTGTGTTGCTTCATCTCCATCCAACGAAACGATCAGTTCATCAACCCATTTTAAAATAGCTTCTGCATTTCTCTTAATAGTAAGTCCAGTGGACAGTAAAGTGATGGAAAGATTTTGTTTTTTTAATAATGCACATAAAGAAAAGAAGTTTGAATTCAACAAAGCTTCTCCGCCGGACATTACCACCTGCTTTGTGCCCAATGCTTTTAAAGAAGCCAACAGACCTTTGACATCTTCTTCTGTCAGTTGCTTCAGGTTTTTATTGCCCTTCCAGATATCACACATTACACAGCGGCAATTGCAGGCACTATGCGGCATAATAATAGCAATAGGCAAAGCCGATATTTTATGCGTTTGCAAACTACGGTAACGCTTATAGGTATGATATAATGATTGGCTGATCATTTTCGAATGCAGATCCAGTGAAAAGAATTTTTTCTTTTTAAAAATTTATTGATGCTTGAATTGGGATCGTACAAAATGGAACAATGGAATTCATCCAATTCTTTCAGTGAATGATGAAAATAAAAATCACTCATGCAATCAAAGCCTTTGCTGTGAAAATATTCGCGGCTTCGTTGTCTTGCTGCCTCTATTTCCGTTTCATAATAAAAATGAGAATCGAGAATGTGTATCTCTCCTTTCTCATTCAAAAGATCCAATGCTGATTGAATAACCTCATGAAAAAATTTGAAATACTGAATGGAAGCGGCAAAAACAATCACGTCAAATTTTTGCAATTCAACAAGACTGGAGTTCAAATCGCCATGAAGAAAACGAAGATTAGATATAGCACCAAACACTCTTTCTCCCTGGCTCAACTCCAATAGATTGACATCAATTCCCAGAACGTTGGAATGAGGCAGTTGCGAAAGATGATACGAAAGCCAGCCATTGCCACAACCCACTTCCAAGATTTTTAAGGGCCTTCTTTTATTGCGCAGATACCGGGTTAATTTTTTGCAGGAAGCTTGCCGGATCGTCCATTCGCGTTTGTGAATATGATCTTCTTCCACATCGGGCAACCAGGCTACTTCTTCATCGCTGTAAATTCTTTTTTCCTCACTTCTTAAATGAACGTATAGTTCTTCAAACTGTTTTGAGAACTTGCAGGAAAGGATCGTATCGTTTCTCTTTACATTCATTTCAGAGATTGGATTTTAAAAATGTAATTTCTTTCAATGATTGTAGCACTGGCGTGAACGCATTTCATAGTAAAAGAATTTTCTTTCGCTATTTCTTTTATCATTGAAAGATCACAACCATCACATAAAACCATCAGTACCTTTGATTGCTGATGTATGTACTCATTCATACTGCGGAACAGGCTTTGAAAATACTCTCCGTTCTCACCGCAATACCAGGCGTAATCAGAAACAGATAAAGGTTTTTTTTTGTAGTAAGGCGGATTGATCAGGATGAAATCAAATGTTTGCTCCGGAATATTTTCAAACAGATCAGAACAAATAACATCTACATCCACATTATTTTCTTCAGCATTTGTTTTAATACATTCCACTGCTACGGGACTAATATCAGTAGCCGTAACAAACGCTCCTTCCTTTGCAGCATAAATACTAAGTAATCCGCTGCCTGCTCCTAACTCCAAAAACGTTTTCCCGTTCAGATGTTCTTTCGAAATATAACGGAATAATATCTTGGTGCTGAAGAAAAAACCCGGATGAAATACCTGCGAAGGAATTTTCAGGTGAATGCCTTTGTACGAATACCATCTAGTTTTGGAAAGATATTTCTTAAGCAAAGGCTTGTACGTAACTGAGATAATATGTTTGGCCAGGCTTTTCATTAAAATCCTTCTATTTCAGGTTGACGATATTTCCAAAGTATCTGCAATGCTTTTAACTCATAGGGTTTGTAGTAAATGCCGGTTTTGTATCGCAGATAAGATAATATCCGAAGGAATTTCTTTTTTGCTGAAGTCAAACGAATGTCTGCCACCGTTGGATAATAACCGTTCAATACCGTTTCGAAATCTTTGATCTTATCAATCATTTCAGGAGTAAGCCAGGGCGTGAGAGGATTCTTTCGGAGATCAAATGATTCCCATTGAGGACTGATCCAGTCTTCCAATCGTTCCGGAAAACGAAAGCCGGTTTCTAAAACTTTATGATACATCTCCGAGCCTTCGTTGGGCACGGGACTGTACACATAAATAATGATCTCTGTTCTGGGGTTGATGGTTTTTATTTCTTTGATGAAAGCAATGTCCTGGTCAATTTGTTTCATCACCTGTTCAGGAGTATCGGCTGGAGTTCCCAATACAAACGAGTATTCTGGAATGATATCAAACTTTGCCATCCGTGCAGCAAAGGAGCGTATTTGCTCAGCGCTTTGTGTTCCACCTTTGTCCATTCGTTTCAGCACTTCATCATTGCCTGTTTCCGCACCAAAGAAAATCATCTTGCAACCGGCTTCTCTCATTAAGGCCAGTGATTCATCCGAATATTTATTGATGGTATCAATTCTGCCTTCGCCCCACCAAATCATGTTTTCATCCTTGATCAGCTTTGAAAACTCTACCACTCTTTTCTCCGAAACGAAAAAATTATTGTCGTGGAATTCAATAGCATTGCCTCCGAAATTTTCTTTCAGATATTTGATGTCATCGTAAATGAGTTGTGCCGATTTGCCCTTCCATCTCGCATTGTAAATGGGCACTACCGCACAAAATGAACATTTAAAAGGACAACCAAAACTGGACTGGTAAGCAATGGTCTTCGTACCGAGATAAGTCTTGCCAAGGTATTTTCTTATTGAATAAAATTTATTGAGTGTTTCATACGGGAGCTGAGGCAATTCATCAAGATCATACAATTCATCCTTTTTCGTCTTGATGATCTCGCCACCGGACTTATAGATCAAATTATGAATGTCCTGATACGGGTGATGATTTTCCAATGCATCCAGCAATGAAGGAAAGGCCTTGTCCCCTGGTCCGTTGATAACAAAATCTATATAACCGGAATTCAGTACCACCGAAGATTGATTGGAAGGAAAGTATCCGCCCCAGAT
>JAICTW010000649.1 GCA_025936195.1 Flavisolibacter sp. | reverse complement strand
TTTAAGAACTGGAATGTATTTCTAATCATTGGTGAAATGCCATCCACCTTTTCAAACTTTATCCAAAAACGATTGCTGCCATTCACCTTTCCATACGATTGAATTTTTCCATAGAAGGGCACAAAATCAAAACCACTGCCCCACCGGTCTGTGGGCATATTCACTGCAAGCTTTAGATAAATCCATTCATTGCCTTCAAGATATTTTCTAAAAACATCATTGGCATTAGTAATCGAAAGGTTTGAATTGACAAATACGTATTCGTTCTCAACATCACCTTTTTTATCGTATAATGTATTTACAGGAGTTGAAGAAGGTGAGTCACCAAAGCCGGCAACTGTAAACATTTGTGTGGCCCGTTTGTTTTGAACAAAAGCATAATCATCGCCTTCATACGTAATCTTCATTCGGCCACCGGAAGGCAACTTAATATCAGTAAGATGCCAGGCTCCTGCATTTTGTGCAGCAATGGCGCTGTCCTGCATGGCATAAGGATAATCGGCATTGTTTAATCCGCCGGGATTGGAACTTGCCTCTTTAAAATTTCCCCAACGATCATACTTTTTAGGCTGGTATTCAGGATTGAGATTGGAATAGCTAAACACGTAAGGATTTTGCATTCCTTTATTGTTGCCGTTATAGCTAAACCATATCCGCTTTAAAGTAAGCTTGCCCTGGTTGTTTACATCCTTGCACAAATCATAGCTGTAATCGAAGTTGACGGTTTTGACTGGCCGGGCTGCAGATCCATTTTTCAGTAAATCTGCTTTTGAATACAATTCAATGCGATCTAATTTCCTTAATGGTTTTGCCGTGTTAATGCCTCCGTTTTCTCCGGCAGCAGCATAAGCATCTTTTCTGTCGGCATTGATTTTAAAAACCGCGATCATCGTTTTGGACTCGATGGAATGCGTGTACCACACTTCTTTTCTGCCATACAAATAGGTGGCTTTATCATCACGACTGTAAGTTTTCAATCCTTCATTGTAGGTGGCCTTCCCATAAGTGCCTGGAGTGCGCCAGTCAAAATAATTTTCTTTGGGTCCATACACCCTGGTATAATTAAACTTCACAGCATCGCCCAGATCATCATCCGTAATTCCGTCTTCTTTTACATCAACATAATCCGGAGAAACAATAGCAGTTAATAAAAATGAATGTGCATACGCCGGCACTCGCTCCTGATTGAAATAGTTTTCTTTTCCTTTTTCGTTTGAAGTGGAGTTATCGGGGCCCACCTTGTATTTTACAAAGCCACTATCAAGATTGGCAAGGTTGTTTTCTTTATCAACACTAAAGGTTACATCCTTCTGTTCAATATTGTAAGCAGGTATTCCATAAACATATCGCCTGCCATCAGGGTTCAGCACATCAATTTCAGAGATATGATTGCTTTTATGTACATCACGATCAACACGCTGAATGGTATCAATAACATTGTTCTTGCAAGGGGCAAGCGGAATTGAGTTCTCTCTGTAGGAATAGATATTTTTTTCAAAGCCGTAAGTTGCCGCCTCGGAAGCTTTTAAATAAGTGATCACCTGCTCTCTTTTATCCCGGTCCTGTTTTTTAATAACATTAGTGGCAGGCAAAATGCCGTTGTTTGTTCCATGGTTGAATCTTACAAAATTGTTGGTGGCATAAACGGACGATAAATTGTTCCTGTTCAATTGTACCCTGATCAATTCATCATCGCCGATTTGTTTATAATACGCCGCGGTGTTAGATGTTTTTTCACCAGGATTTCTAAAGTAAACAGACTGGTAAAGGCCATCTGTTTTTTGAAAAGAAAGAGTTCTTGCTATTAAATTTTGTGAATTCCACCCACTGTTCTCCGAATAGGCATTTACAAAATCGTAAGAAAAGCCACCATGAAATACATTACCTGCGCCAACTTCCAATGAAACCTGGTTGCTCTCACTTCGCGTACGCATGTAATGATCTTTGATCATGCCAACATCGCCACGATAAGGGCGAATGGTTCCACCTGTGCCCTCTCCTGAAATCGTATAGACATCGTACGTGTATTGGGGAATAGCAATATGAGGCGTAGCTTGATAATTGAACTGCAATTCTTTTTCACGGTTGAAATCCAGCAAAGCTTTTGAATTGTTATTGGCATCCGTGTAATATAAGAATCCGTAAGCAGGAAGTTTCTGTGTCTGGTCCTGTGGTTTAATCAATTGCTTGTTCACGTAACCTTCTATAAAAACATTTCCATGCAAACCAAAAAGCTCTCCGCCAACTTTGCCATGAAAAGTAAAATTGCTGCTGGTGGTGGGCATGCTGATAAAGGGAGTTACCGATGGTTGTGCAAAGGATATATTCACATCGCTGATACCTGACGTAGGATTCGGCTTGAATAATGATGGCTGGTATTTTTCTCTGGTAGCATTAATAGTTAAGGAAGAAAGGCCACCTCTTGTATGATAGCCTGTGCTGATACCAAAATTGGTAACACTGGAAAGCTGCTCCTTATCATATTTCTTCAGCGTAACGTTCAGTGATGGATTAATGGATAAAC
>JAICTW010000089.1 GCA_025936195.1 Flavisolibacter sp. | reverse complement strand
GGAACGGTTGTGGTGATTGAAGAAGTTCAACCTGATGAGTTTTTCAAGGACAAACGTTTGCAGCTTTCTATTTTCATGAGCCCGCTGAATGTGCATGTGAACAGAAATCCGGTGAGTGGCGAAGTGCTGTACAGCCAATACCACAAAGGCAAATACTTAGTGGCCTGGCATCCAAAATCTTCAACGGATAATGAAAGACACAGTGTTGTCTATAAACATCGCGGTAAAGAGATTTTGGTAAAACAGATTGCCGGTGCACTGGCAAAACGCATTGTCAATTATTTAAAACCCGGTGATGTGGTAAAGCAAGGTGAGGAATTGGGATTTATCAAATTCGGATCGCGAGTGGATTTGTTATTGCCACTGGACACAAAAATTGAAGTAAAGATCAATCAGAAAGTGAAGGGTGGAGTAACTGTTCTTGGAAAGTGGGAAGGATGATCGTGAATGGTCTTTAATTCCACATTTAATTCAGTTGCCTTTATCTTTTCTGTAATGAATGCTCCGACTTTGAACTTTTGACTTTGAACTCTCTTCAACAATTCGGTAATTCGGGCCAGGAATTCGTGTTATTTTCTTTAATCATAAAAACTCTTTCATTTGATTCAATGCAGTAACAGTGTACGTTGGTTTTAATTCCTGTGCTGCATTATTGTAATTCACATGTACCTGGTCCATTCCAACACTCATGGCGCCTGCAATATCCACTTCAATGCTGTCGCCGATCATAATGCTTTCATTAACCTTTGCTCCGGTTTTTTTAAGTGCGTATTCAAAAATTTCTTTTTGTGGTTTCAAGCTGTTGGAACTTTCGGAAGTGACGATCTCCTTAAAAAAACTATCCAGGCCCGAACCTTTTAGTTTACTGTGTTGCGTCAGTTCAAAACCATTGGTGATCAAATGCAATTCATAATCTTTATCGGTCAGGTATTGAAGAACTTCTTTGGTGTCAGGAAAAATGAGTGTTCTTGTTGGCAGCAATTGCAGGAACAATTCACTCAACTGTCTTGCCAGTTCTTCATCCGCTACCCGAAAGTCTAAAAGTGTCAGCCACATTCTTTTGATGCGCAGCTCTTCTTGCTTAATATATCCATTGCGATAACGGGCCCAGAGTTTTTCATTGTGCTCTAAATAATTCTTGTAAAAAGCATCAAAATCATGAATGCCTTTGTCAACCAGTTTCAGGTCAAGATGCAATTGCTGCAAAGTAGCTTTGGCATTCGCGTCAAAATCCCAGAGTGTATGGTCAAGATCGAAGAACAGATGTTTGTATTTCATGTAGGTGCTAAAATGAAGTTAGATTTGTAAACCATCAAAATTAATTGAAACCACATGAATGCTGTTATTACCGGTGCATCAAGAGGAATTGGAAAAGCTACGGCCCGCATTTTTGCTTTGCATGGTTATGATCTTTATCTCTGCTCCAAAAATGAAGAAAAGCTTTTTCAAACTATAGAAGAGATAAAAACCGATTTCCCGGATATTTCTGTTGACGGAAAAGCGTTGGACCTTAGCAAAAAGCAGCAGGCGCAGTTATTAGGTGAATGGGTGAACACGAATGTGGAAACGATTGATGTATTGGTAAACAATGCCGGAAGTTTTATTCAGGGAAATGTTTCCGATGAACCCGATGGTGGTTTGGAAACAATGATCGAAACAAATCTGTACAGCGCTTATCATCTCACCAGAACTGTTCTTCCTAAAATGATAAAGACGAAGGTGGGACATATTTTCACACTGTGTTCCATTGCAAGTCTGGCAGCTTATCCTAATGGAGGTTCTTACAGTATCAGCAAATTTGCCTTGCTTGGCTTTACCAAAAATCTTCGAAGAGAATTGCAACCACATGGAATAAAAGTAACAGCGGTGATTCCCGGTGCTGCTTATACCGATTCCTGGAAAAGCAGCGGCGTTGCTGAACAGCGGTTGATGGAAGCAGATGATATAGCAAAAGCTATTTACCACGCTACGCTGCTTTCGCCGCAGGCAGTGATTGAGGAAATCATTATCCGCCCGCAATTAGGCGATTTATAGCCGCTCGTCAATTTAAAGCTGCTGCTCATTATTCAGTTTTTATTTTCGATGATCATGAAAAGATCTGCAGCCTTTGTTGTTTTCTTTTTTTTGTTTTTGTTGGCGCATGCACAACGAGTGCAAACCATTGTGCCCAAACAAGTGGTGGCAGGCAATGCTTTTCAAATTCAATACATCATTACCGATCCTTCCACATTAGAGAACATCAGTGAGCTGCAGTTGGAAAACCTTCGACTGATAAGCGGACCTAATTATTACAAAGGCAATTCTTTTGTGAATGGGAGAATGCAAAGCATTCAAAACATCACGTACACTGTCGTGCCGCTGCATACAGGAACGGTGAAGATCAATCCGGCAATTATTCATTTTAAAGATGGGGATGAAAAAACAAAGACCATTATTCTTACGGCGGTTCCACAACCAAAAGCAAGCTTCAATACTATTTCCACTTATACCGATATAAATCTTTATGCCCCTTCTTCAAAAACCGATCTTGATAAACTGGTTGACGAAAATCTTTTTATAAAAACAGAGGTAGATAAGAGGATTTGTTTTTTGGGCGAAGCCATCACTGCCACTTTCAAATTGTACTCGAGATTGCAATCCACTTCGGAAGTGGTTAATGCGCCAAGCCTTTATGGTTTTAGTGTGATGGATGTTCTGGACATTAATGAAGCGCATCAGTCCGTGGAGACGATCAATGGAAAAGTTTTCAATACTTCTATTTTACGAAAACTTCAGTTGTACCCGGCACAAACAGGGAAGCTGTTGATTGATCCCATGCAATTGCAAAATGAAATTGAGTTTAAGGATTCGGTGAAAGGAGGAAAGATCAAAGTTGAAAAAATGCTGGCATCCAATGCTGTTGAAGTTAAAGTGAAGCCTTTGCCATCGGAACAGCCTGCGGATTTTACAGGAGCTGTTGGAAACTTTTCCATCAATGCAAATCTTCAGCAACAAAGAATAAGGACGAACCAGCAGGGTAAATTAATAGTGACTATTTCAGGCAAAGGAAATTTTATCCAGTTTGCTCCGACGGCTATTGACTGGCCCGGCAGCTTCGATGCCTTTGATCCATTAATAACTGAGGAGCTGAATAAAAATCAAATTCCTGTGGAAGGAAAGAGAATCTACGTTTACAATTTTACGGCTGACCAGCCTGGAAGCTTTGTGATTCCATCTATTCATTTTTCTTTTTTTGATCCTACTGCCGGTGATTATAAAACAGTTTATACAGATTCGTTGCGGATGGAAGTATTTCCTTCAATAAAAAATGAAATTGCAGTTAAGCATATAAATGAAAATTCTTCCGTAAGTTCCTCTTTATGGTTCTTTATTTTTCTTTCACTTGCTCTAATTGCAGCCATAATTATTTTCCTAAGGAAACGGAAAAAGGAGCCGGTTTATCAAATAGCTGTTGCAAAGCCCACCTACATGCAGCGGTTTCATGCCATTTTTTCTTCTTCGTTAAGCGAAAAGGAAATTTATTCTGAAATGGTGAAGCTTCTTGCTGATGTAAAGAAAGAACACAACTTATCACAAAAGCAGGAACAGGAATTACAATCCATCCAAAACGATTGCCGGCTTTTGATTTATTCGGATGTAACAGTAGAAAACAAAGAGGAACTACAGAAGAGAACGGAAAGATTGCTTCGTCAATTGAACATCTGATTACTCTGCATATTTATAACCAACACCTCGCACCGAATGAAAATATTTCGGATTGCGGCTGTCTTCTTCAAAGTATTTCCTGAAATTCAAAATGAAATTGTCAATGGTTCTTGTAGTGGGATAAACATTATAGCCCCAAACTGATTGTAAAATTTTTTCTCTGGGAACCACTTCGTTTTTGTTTTCAATCAAAAGCTTCAACAGCATCCCTTCTTTTTTGCTCAGCTGGATTTTCTCTCCCGATGCAGTAGTGGCTTCCTGTGCTTTAAAATCTACGGTGTGTCCGCCAAAACTATAGGTATCACCAACAGAAGATTTATCCTGCAATCTTTTATTTTTCTGTATCAGCTTTTGAACACGCAACAATAATTCTTCAAGATTGAAAGGCTTGGTAAGATAATCATCGGCGCCTTTCTTCAATCCCAAAACCCTGTCGGCGCTGCTGTCTTTTGCACTCAGGATCAGAATGGGAACTTCAGTATTGGTCAGGCGAATATTTTGTGTAACATTAAACCCGTCAATTTCGGGAATCATTACATCAAGTATAATAAGGTCGAAGTATTCATCATGAACGGCCTTCATGGCGGCAATGCCGTCATAAGCTGATGTTACCTGATAACCTTCCAGTTCTAAATTTAATTTCAGCGCTTCGTGCAGGTTCTCTTCATCTTCTACCAGCAATATGGAAGGCTTTGAAGAATCAAACATGGTTCTTGTTTTTAGCTATAAAATCGTACTGTAAAATTACTTCCCTGCGGCTGATTATCTTCAACTGTTATTTTTCCGCTATGATCTTCAGCAATTTTTTTACACAGGTATAATCCCAGTCCGGTTCCTTTGGCAGTACGGGTGCGTTCATTGCCGATGCGGTAAAATTTTTTAAAAACGTTTTTCTTTTCTTCCTTATCAATTCCGCAACCTTCATCTTTTACACTGAGTTGAATGGCATCAGCATTTTCTTTTAGCTCCAGGCGAATCGGCTTGTCCTTTGATGAATATTTATTGGCGTTTTCCAACAAATTGCTCACTAATAATTTTAATAATAAAGGATCGCCGTTGATGTCAATGTCTTCTTCCACATCTTGTAAAAGTTTTCTTTCCGGATATCTTACCGAAAACTGGTTCGCCACATCGGTTACCAGGTCGGAAAAATTCAATTCTTCTTTTGAAATACGATAGGAATGGCCGTCAAGTTGAGAGGAAATGAGAATATTATTAATAAGATTATCCAGCCGCAAAGTTTCCTGCATGGTCATGTGCAGCAGCTTTTCTTTTTTCTCTTCGTCTAATTTATGCCGCTGCAATGTTTCAAGATTTAGCCGTGATACGGAAATAGGTGTTTTTAGTTCATGCGTGATGGCCATTACAAAATTTTGCTGTTGCTGTTGTGACCTGAATTGCCTTCGTACTAAACGGTAAACATAAGCGGCTCCCAATATGATCAGGATCAAAAACGTTCCGCCTTCTCCAATGTATTTGGCAATATTGCGTTCCCGCTGCTCGTTAATGCCTGTAAGTTCTTTATGAAAATCAACAACCGAAATTTTCGAAGAGGTTTCCAATTGCTGCTTGCGCAGATCGTACATCATTTCGTTTTGCTTATACAAAGAAAAGAACCACCAGACCAGTGCTGCAATGATATAGGTTAATAGTATCCAGTAAACAAAAGTGATGAGCTGAAATTTCCGTTTGCTTTCTTCAGGCATGTTATTGCGGTTTCTTTTCTATGCGCAAACCAACATTCAAAACATTTTCCAAAGGATCTTTCCGCATGATCTGTGCTATGGTGAAAGTATATTCTCCTGCTTTCAATCCAATTCCTCCCGGAGGAGTTATTCGTATGCGGTGTTCGTACAAATCATCCATAGCTGTGCCCAGCCATCCCTCATTGTTTGCCAGCGGCAATTCGTATTGCCCCGTTACTGCCGGTTCGCCTTTTAGTTGATAGGTGAGAGATATCCAAATATTGTTGAACTCGTATTTCTCGTTGTGCCGGAGGATCACATAAATGGCGTACTGCGATTGCGTATCCTTGATGGTAAAATTAAATTCCGGTTTGAAGCTGCTTTTCCATTGTTGCTGCGGAATGTTCACCACTCTTTCATACAGATCAATGGTTTGACACGAAGAAAGCAACAAGCCGCAGGCAATAAGCTGCAGGAATAAAAAATAAGAGAGATGCTTTGATCCAAACATTTTGCAAATCTAAATTGATTAGGTGTACTGCTTGTAGCTTGCAGCCAAAAGCATGAAGCTCCTTCACAATACATTCAATACCTGTTCCTTTGCTTTTTCCAGTTCATCCTTCATCAGCACCACGCATTTTTGAATGGTGGCATCATAGGCTTTGGCGCCGGTAGTGTTGATCTCCCTTCCAATTTCCTGGAGAATGAAAGAAAGCTTTTTTCCTTTGGAATCCTCTTCTTCGTTTAAAACAGAAACAAAATACTCGCAGTGATTCTTTAAACGCACCTGCTCTTCGCTGATGTCAATCTTTTCAATGTAGTAAATCAGTTCCTGTTCCAAACGGTTGGCATCATAATTTTCCTTGCCTATTTTTTCCTCCAGCAATTTGGTTATGCCTTCACGGATCTTTTGCTGACGAAGCGGCTCCAGCTTCACCACTTCTTCCTGCTGCTTTAAAATATTATTGATGCGCAACTGCAAATCATTTTTTAACACCTTTCCTTCTTCCATACGGTGATAGTCCAGGTCGTCAATAGCGGCTTTAATAATGGTTGTAAATTCTTTCCATTCTTCATCCGTTAAGGTTTCGCCTGTTGGCGTAATCACTTCAGGAAGTTTTACCAAAGTGCTTAAGATGCTGGAAGGGTCTAAACCCAATTCTCTTGAAAGTGATTCCAACGGCTTGTAATATGCTTTCGCCAATTCTGTATTGATGCTTACTGGTTTGGAACTTCCTGTTTCTTTTAAGCTGATGGTGCAATCAATAGTGCCGCGGTTCAACTGACCGGATAAAATTCTGCGAATGTCAAATTCAAAAGGTTTTAAGAAGGCAGGCATTTTCAATTGAAGCTCAAATTGTTTTCCATTAAGCGATTTGATGTCAATTAAAAATGTTTTATCACCCAGATTCTTTTCCACTCTTCCAAAGCCGGTCATTGATTTAAGCATGAACTATATTTTGAACGAAGTAAAGGTATTTGAATTGATTTATCGCATGGAAACTGCTGCAAACAAAAAGTCCCGCCGAGGCGGGACTAATATGTAGATGGGTTAGTAAGTACGGGAATTTAAATTCCCAACACAATATTAAAAAGATTTTTCTCTAACTAAAAAATTTTTGTGCAAAAATTATTCACATTTTAAGTAGTTGTTTGTGGATTGAAATCAGTTCACAACCAAAATTTTCAGGTGATAAAATTCAATTGGCGATAACCATGTTTTTTAAAAAGCTCAAAATCAAAATTGGCGATCGTCTGAAACACCTGCTGCATCAGCATTTTATCCGGCTCTTCTTTTTTGATGATTGAAGATGGAAAACGGTACCTGAAAAAAGAATGGTCCATCGTTACTACTCAATGCATCATTTTTCTTCCGCTTACCTTTGAAAAAATTTTTTTCATGCGTTTTGAAAATCCTGTTCCTATAACAGAAATAGCAAGGTTAATTGATGCAGAGATCATTGGAGAAAAAGAAGGAGCTGCATCGGGCATCAATGAGATTCACATGGTAGAAGAAGGCGATCTGGTTTTTGTTGATCATCCCAAGTATTATAAAATCTGTATTGAATCAGCAGCTACCTATATCATCATTAATCAGAAAACAGAATTTCCTCCGGACAAAGCTTTGTTACTGGTGAAAGAACCTTTTGAAGCTTATCTGAAAATTGTTCGGCACTATCGTCCTTTTCAACCTTCCTCCCAACAAAAAAGCGATACTGCTGTCATTGGAAAAAATACAACGGTAATGCCCGGTGCTTTCATTGGCAATCATGTAAGCATTGGAGACAATTGTGTCATTTATCCCAATGTGGTGATCATGGACTATTGCAGTATTGGAAACAATGTGATCATTCAACCGGGAACGGTTATCGGCAGCGATGCATTTTATTATAACAAGAAAACCAATCGTGATGTTCATTATAAAAAAATGCTAAGCTGTGGGCGTGTAGTGATTGAAGATTTTGTGGAGATTGGAGCCAACTGCACCATTGATCGCGGCGTAACCGGTGACACCCTAATTGGGAAGGGAACTAAAATGGATAACCTTGTGCATATTGGTCACGATACATCGGTTGGAAAGAATTGCTTGTTTGCTGCACAGGTAGGCATAGCTGGTGCTACCAAAGTTGAAGATGAAGTGATTTTATGGGGACAAGTTGGAGTGAGTAAAACGTTAACCGT
>JAICTW010000517.1 GCA_025936195.1 Flavisolibacter sp. | reverse complement strand
ATGTCAACAAACTCTCTATCTGAATTCTTAAAAACCAAAAGGTCTGGACGTTTTATATTTCCAAGTCCCGCTGCTTCCAATCGTTCAAAGTATAATTCAAAAGCCCTCACGTCATCAGTAGGGGCTGTTCCGCTTGGTCCGTAAGCAATTGCATAAAAATCTCCTGTATTGTTTACTGCATCAATTAAACGTTTCTCACTCCAAACTCCTTGAGACCACCTCATTAGGAAGTCACTACCTCGCAGCTTTCTCGGATTAAGCCAAAAGTCAGCCCAAATAATCTCTCTGATACCTCTGAGCTCTAATTCAATATCTTCTGTCGAAACAGACAAAACTCTTTCAAAAGGATGCATTTCAGTCATACTAAAATTATTCGCAAATCTAACTTATACCTTGGAATTGAAGTTGTAGGTTGTTGTGTTTTTGTTCACATTATTTTTAGGTGGCGGTGGCGTCTTGAAATGGCAGGTAACACGTAAATTCATGCTATAAGCTGAAACCGCACAAGAAAAGCAACTGTTGATTCCCAGTGTTTTGCTATTATACATTTTGTATTGTTGTTAGGACAATCCACCCATTATACTTTTTGTATTGTAGCAGTTGGTGCATCAAGTGAAAAAGAGCTGCAGGTGACAGCAGCCTTTTTTCATGAGCACACATACAGATGGCTATTGAGTTGCTCCATTATAATAATCCAAAATCTTTTTCCTCAAAACAAAATCATATTTCGCATTTACCAAATTAAGGTTGGCTCTGTCTAACCTGTCCTTTGCCGTTAGATAATCTACCGATGTACCTACACCTGCTTTAAAACGAACTTCCGCTGCCTTGTACGATTCTTCGTATGCACTTAGCTGCGCCAACAAAATTTTGTAGCGTTCATACGCATTGCTCATATTCAAATACGCCTGGTCTATTTGCTGATGCAATTGTTGTTTGGTATTGGCTTCAACCAGTTCGTTGTCCTTCAAATTGATATTGGCAATTTTGATCTGGTTTCTTGCTACCATGCGGTTGAATATCGGAACGCTTAATCCCAGCCCAATATAATTGCTTCTGAAATTTTGCAATTGGTCCGTATAAGCCATCTTCCCTCCTCCACCAACGTTTTGCGTGGCGCTGGAATAATACGTGTTGATGCCGCCACCTAATGAAAGCCGCGGATAGAGTTGTCCCTTTGCTGCCTTCAAACCATAGAGGGCACTTTCTTTCCGGTATTCCACCGCTTTCACCAATGCAAACCGGTTCAAGGAATTTTGAAAAACATCATTGGCAGCGGAAGGATAATTTGTAAGGAATTCACCGGCATCTATTTTCTCCACCTTCATTGCCGGATCGTAATCCTTATTCATTAATTGTGCAAGTGTGAGCTTCGATGTTTCCAGGATATTTTTAGCTGCGAGAATATTTAATTGATCATTCATCAGTTGTCCTTTCATATCCGAAACATCAGAAGGTTTTACGGCGCCCTGACTGTCCAGTATCTGCAAACGGTCCAGCGTGGCCTGCGTTGTGGATTCCTGTTGATAGGCAACCTGCAACTGGTCTTCATTGTTCAAAACAGATAAATAGGCAAGGATCACATTCAGCACCAGTTCATCCTTCGATTGCTGTTGTTCCATTCTGCTTGCTTCATAAGCCAATGAATTTTGTTTTACACGGTTCTCCAGCGTCAGGCCGCTAAACAAAACCACACCGGAGCTAAGGCCATAACTGGCGCCATTGGTATTTTGATTGACATAAGTGTTGGTGGAAGGATCAATGCTGCGGCCTGAGTACAAACTATGCGATAAATCGGCACTTAAATCAGGTAACAGGTTCCATTTGGATTGTCGCCAGTCCACTTCTGCCGCTTGCGTTTGCAATCCTGCCCTTTGCACAGGAATATTATTTCTCACTGCGGTATCAATGCATTGCTGGAGCGTCCATGTGGTTTGAGATTGTGCAGCGAATGAAAGAAAAGTGAGAACAAAAAAACAATTGAGTACACGGTTCATCTTAAACTTGTTTAACGGGTTTTTGCGATACGGATTCTATTCTTCCATCCAACAAATGAATGATGCGGTGTCCGTACTCCGCATTTTTTTCGGAATGGGTTACCTGTATAATGGTTACTTTTTCTTCCTGGTTAATTTGTTCAAAAAGCTTCATGATCTCCTCTCCTTGTTTTGAATTCAGATTGCCGGTTGGCTCATCAGCCAGTAATAGCTTTGGTTTTGAGATCAATGCTCTTGCTATGCCCACTAATTGTTGCTGTCCGCCGGAAAGCTGTGCAGGGAAAAGATCTTTCTTACCAACAATATTAAAGCGGTCCAGAATATCGGCTACCATTGCTTTGCGTTCTGCTGATTTTACATTTTGGTACAACAATGGCGTTTCAATATTTTCATACACGGTCAGTTCATCAATTAAGTGATAAGCCTGAAAAATGAAACCGATATTTTTCTTGTACAATTCCGAACGTTGTTTTTCTTTCATATCATAAACCGGCTGACCAAAGAATTGGTAATTGCCTTCTGATGGAAGGTCCAGCATCCCGATAATATTCAGCAAAGTGGATTTGCCCGAACCGGAAGGTCCCATAATAGAAATAAATTCGCCTTCTTCAACCCTAAGGTTAATATCTTTTAAAATGAAATTGGGTCTTCCGGCTACATTCACCCATTTGGAAATGTGTTGCAGTTCGATCATTGTTCCTACAATTTAATGATGGCAAGTTAGCTTGGGATTGTGAAATACGTACCAATTCGTAGAAGTGTTGAAAAACAAATAATTAGAAATCGGGCTAAAAAATAACTGTCCGCTTTCGATACAAGTATTGTCCGGTTTTGGTGGCGACTCAACTTTTTTGCAGTGGGTGAATCAACTTACCTTTGCCGTATGAATCTCGAATACAAACATTTACTCCCCGATAATTTTTCACCCTCCAGCAAGGTTTGGGTATATCAAAGCAGCCGGTTATTTACACTTGCCGAAGCTTTGGAAATTGAGTCGCTGTTAAATAAATTTTCCAGCGAATGGCGTTCGCATGGACAGGAAGTGTATGCTTATTGCAATCTTTTCTTTGGACGGTTTATTGTTTTAATGGCCGATGAATCGCATGCCACAGTAGGCGGATGCAGCACCGATTCTTCTGTTCGTTTTCTAAAGCAATTGGGCACACAGTT
>JAICTW010000747.1 GCA_025936195.1 Flavisolibacter sp. | reverse complement strand
TGGGAACCAGGTTGCTTTGGCATTACGGAGTAATGGAAGCTTTTATCAAAATAAAAATCGTGGAGATTTGTTGCTTTACCGGATTGTTCCTGATAAAATTACTGAAACAATATAAGACTTAACTAGTCCCCGTTTGCAACGAGGACATAAGTTGATTTTCTTATACAATTCAATATTCACCAGTCCTTTTCCCATGGTTCATCAACTAATCCATTTCTTACAGAATTATCATGAATATAATTTAACCGCCCTTTTATATCCACTATTTTCCCATGTATAGTTTTGAGGTTTACAAAATAAGGGAAAGCTTGAAAAGAAAGGCAGAAAAACCACCGTGTCCGGCATAGCCATCGTAAGAAAGAGTGAAATCGAGTGGAAGATCGTTCCGGCTAAAATTGTAGCCAATCTGTGGTGAATATGCAAATGCTGTTTTGTTCTCACCACCAAAACTATTAAGTCCCACACCAATTTGTGCACCCAGGTGAAGGTTGCCGACATAGCCATTTGCACCCACCCTGATAGGAATTGTTGTATAGGCTTTGTTTTTAACCGACGCTCCTGAGGAACGACCAGTGAAGGAGATCAGCCCTGCTTGTGCAACAGCACTCAAACTGCCGCGGAAAAAATGTTCTAACTGAACCATGCCACCGGCTCCCAGGCCCCAGCCTTTATTTTCCGGATCATTTTTTAATGGATTACTTGTTGCAAATCCAATTGCGGGCCCGATACCAAACCTGTTATCACCTCGCCTTTCTTTGCGTTGAGAAAAAGCTGAAGATGCAACAAACAACACGACCAATAAGATGAGTACGTTTTTCATGTATGCTTCGTATTAGGTTACTTCTTCCTGCGAAGGTACTTTAATAGCAAATAAACCGGGTATGAATTTCCTTCGCTTCATGTGTAGTTTTTTTTATTTAAGTGCGCCAAGCATTTGTTCGCTCAAAATGATGTAGTTGTCGTTTTTTGCAGCTTCTGACAACTCAAGCGATTTTTTTTGCCGTTCACCAGGAAGATAGAAAAAGTAATACTCATAACACTCACAAAGGGTAAAAAAACAGTGTTGCTAAAGTGCTTGTTGCCAAACTTTTTTTAGGACGATTCAAATTCCCTTCTTTTATAGCAAAATGATAGCAGTGATTTTACTTTTGGTAAAATTTCTAAAATGTAAATTCACCATATTCAAGGCAACCAGCTACTTGCTTTCGCTTAAGATTGCATAAACTGCCTGGGCAACTAACCTGGCGGGTTTCTCATCCTGAAGTTTAACGCCTACTTGTGCTAAGGCGATGGCGTTGTCAGCTCTTGTTCTGTCGGCAGCGCCTTTTTTAATGGTTTCCAAAGCGCCCTGGCCATGGCAGGGATCTCCGAATGAAGCGTTGTAATCTTTTCCGGATTTTCCTTCGAGGCAATTAAGTACATGATGTAAATGCATCTGCACTTCTTTCAACGATGTGGCATTTACTGCCATCTCTGCATGTTTCGTTGCAGTTTGAAACGGATCTGATGGCTGGTGGATAATTGTCGGTGTACCATTAGCGGGAATAACGCTGGCGTATGCCGGCATCATAAAAAATACAGCAGAAAATAAAAGAACAACTGTAAATAAAATTGTTCTTTTTGCTGAACCAAAGTTGGAATGTTGTGCATTCATGATAGTCCTCCTTTTTTTTAAAATATTAAGATTAGAAAATATTGCTTTACCGGAGGTTTCATTGTTCAATCCGGATATTATAGATAATCAAACAAAGCCAAAAACCGTATTCCATGTGGAATTGCATGGGGCAATGAAATAAACTCAGCCGGGGTTATTGGCAATAAAATCGCTTCCATTTCCTGGTATTCCGCGGCATTGCCGCAAGCAAAAGGCTGAACCGGGTTGAAAGATTATCATC
>JAICTW010000336.1 GCA_025936195.1 Flavisolibacter sp. | reverse complement strand
TTCTTTTCTTTTGTTGTAAACGCACAGGAGAAAACGATTTCCCTTCCGGATGCATTTCACCTGGCAGAACAAAACTATCCGCTTATTCATCAGAAAGATTTGTTGAAGCAAACGGAAAACCTTTCTATTCAAAATCTGAATTCAAATTTTTTACCACAACTAAGCTTTAACGGACAGGCAACCTATCAATCGGATGTAACAAAGATCAACATTCCACTTCCCGGCATTTCCATTCCTTCATTGAGTAAAGATCAATACAAAGCCGTTGGTGAAGTTGATCAGTTGTTGTATGATGGAGGACTGAACAGAAATCAGAAAAATATTCAGCAATTGAATACCACACTGGAAGAGAATAAGCTGGCTGTTGAAATGTACAATTTAAAAGCAAGGATCAACCAGCTTTATTTCAATATCCTGTACCAGGATGAATTGCTGGATCAAACCAATCTTGTTCTGAAAGATATTCAAATTGGTATGGACAAGGTAAAACCGCAAGTGGAAAACGGAGTTGCACTTCGCTCTAATTTACAATTGTTGCAGGCGCAATATTTACAAACACAACAAAGAGCCATTGAAATAAAATCAACACGAAAAGGTTTGGCCAATGCTCTTTCTGTTCTGATCAATCAACCTGTTTCAGAAAACACAAAATTGCAATTGCCAGCAGAATACACCATTACTGATACCTCTCTCCATCGTCCCGAGTTACAAGTTTATCAAAGCCAGTCCTCATTAATCAAAGGACAGGAGCAATTGATCCATGCACGTAATCTTCCCAAAGCTTCTTTGTTTTTTCAGGGTGGCTATGGCAAACCCGGTCTTAACATGTTATCAAATGATTTCTCTGCTTTTTACATCACAGGTATTCGCTTGAACTGGTCATTGGGAAGTTTATACAATAATAAAAGAGATAAACAATTATTAGAAGTGAACAGGCAAACCGTGGATATTCAAAAACAGGTTTTCCTGCTCAATACAGAATCGCAATTGCAACAACAAAGAGCGGACATTGAACGGTACGCACAATTGGTTGCGTCGGATAACAGCATTATTCAGTTGCGGAAATCTATTACTGATGCTGCAAAAGCACAACTGGAAAACAATGTGATCACCGTCAACGATTATCTAACTCAGGTAAATGCAGAAGACCAGGCACGCCAGGCTTTGATTCTTCACCAATTGCAATTGCGCCAGGCCGAGATCAATTATGCCATTTCAACCGGACAACTATAAATGAAGTTTATGAACAAAGTCATTATTCCTTTTCTCCTTTTGATGTTGGTTCAGTCATGCAGCAATAAAAAAGAAAGCTTTGATGCTTCAGGAAGTTTTGAAGCCGATGAAGTGATCGTGTCTGCGGAAATAGGCGGACAAATCCTTCAGTTCAATGTTGATGAAGGTGATTCTTTGAGCGAAGGAGAAGTGGTGGGTGTAATTGATTCCACCAAACTTGCTTTACAAAAAGCACAAGTCAAAGCAACTATTCAATCGCTTTCTGAAAAAACAAATAATGTTGCGCCGCAGATCAAATTATTGCAGGACCAATTATCCGTACAGCAATCGCAACTGAAAAACTTATTGCACGAACGTGATCGGACAGAACGATTGGTAAAAGCCGATGCTGCCACAGGAAAACAATTGGATGATTTGAATGCGCAGGTTGATGTGATACGAAAACAAATGCAGGTAACGCAACAACAAATTGCTGTTCAGAAAAATGCTACCGCAACACAAAACAGAAGCATTTTAAGTGAAGCCGATCCCCTGCAAAAGCAGGCAGCACAGGTGGAAGAACAAATTTCGAAAGCAAAAATTGTTAATCCAATCAATGGAACAGTGCTCACGACATATGCAGAACAAGGAGAAGTAACCGCAACTGGAAAAGCTTTATATAAAATTGCTGATCTCTCCTATCTCAATTTAAGAGCCTATGTTACCGGCACACAATTATCACAAATCAAATTGGGCCAACAGGTAAAAGTATTGGTGGATGACGGTGCAAAAAATTATCGCAGTTATAACGGAACGATCATCTGGATCTCCGATAAAGCGGAATTCACTCCAAAGACCATTCAAACGAAAGAAGAAAGAGCCAATCTGGTGTATGCAGTAAAAATAAAAGTGAAGAACGATGGCTATCTTAAAATAGGCATGTACGGAGAGGTGCAACTTGAAAACAGTAAATGATGAAGGCAGTTTCAGCACATAAACTGGTAAAGCAATATAAAAACGGAAAGGAAACAACAGTTGCGGTGAATGCTATTTCGTTTGATGTAGAGAAAGGAAGCTTGTTCGGTATTATTGGTCCGGATGGTGCAGGCAAAACTTCTTTGTTTCGGATGTTAACGACCTTACTGTTACCGGATGCCGGTAATGCTACTGTTGATGGTTCTGATATTGTAAAGGATTACAAAAGCATCAGGGATAAAGTAGGCTATATGCCTGGAAGATTTTCTTTGTACCAGGATTTAACAGTTGAAGAAAACCTTCAGTTCTTCGCAACCATCTTTCACACTACTGTAGAAAAAAATTATGATCTCATTCGCGATATCTATGTGCAGATAGAGCCTTTCAAAAAAAGAAGAGCCGGAAAACTTTCGGGTGGTATGAAACAAAAGCTGGCCTTGTGCTGTGCACTTATTCACAAACCCGTTGTTTTGTTTTTAGATGAACCAACAACCGGCGTGGATGCGGTTTCAAGAAAGGAATTCTGGGACATGTTGAAAAAGCTGAAACAGCAGGAAATTACCATACTGGTTTCTACCCCATATATGGATGAAGCTTCGCTTTGCGACACGATAGCACTGATGCAAAATGGAAAGATCATGAGCAGGGGAACACCAGAAGAAATTACGAATGGCTTTACAAAAACCATTCTGGCTATTCAGGCGCAGAACATGTTTCAACTTTTGCAGGACCTTTCTGCATCGGATGAGGTGGAGGATGTGTATTCTTTCGGTGAATATCATCACGCCGTAATGAAAAAGAATTACAATGAAAGAGCACTGATGGAGTATTTGAAAGCAAAAGGAGATCATGAGATTGAAATCCATGCGGTAACTCCTTCTATTGAAGATTGTTTTATGCAACTAATGCAGCACAAACATGAATGAAGCATTTATCATCAGTGCAAAAGATTTGACCAAACGCTTTGGCGATTTCACTGCAGTGAATGCTATATCTTTTGATGTAAAGTCGGGAGAAGTATTCGGCTTTCTTGGCGCCAATGGTGCAGGTAAAACCACTGCCATGCGCATGTTGTGCGGACTTTCCATTCCCACTTCAGGAGAAGCAAAAGTTGCCGGCTATGATGTGTACAAACAAACCGAAAAGATCAAAAAGGACATCGGTTACATGAGCCAGAAATTTTCTTTGTATGAAGACCTTACCATCAAAGAAAACATTCGCTTTTATGCAGGCATTTACGGAAAGTCAGATGCATTCATCAAAGAAAAAACGGCAAAGCTTTTGAAAGAACTCCATCTTGAAAATGAAGCAGACAAACTTGTCGGTTCTTTGCCCTTAGGCTGGAAACAAAAGCTGGCTTTTTCCGTGGCTATTTTTCACGAACCGCAAATTGTTTTTTTGGATGAACCAACCGGTGGTGTTGATCCGGTAACCCGGAGAGAATTCTGGAATATGATTTACAAAGCAGCCGCTTCGGGCCTTACTGTTTTTGTAACTACACACTACATGGACGAAGCAGAATACTGCAACCGTGTTTCCATAATGGTAGATGGAAAGATTGAAGCTTTGGACACGCCGAAAGGATTAAAGAAAACTTATAACGCAGCAACCATGGATGAAGTGTTTTTGCACCTGGCCAGAAAGGCCACAAGAAGCGCAGACTGATAAACGAATTAAATGAAACAGTTTCTATCTTTTGTAAAAAAAGAATTTCATCACATCTTCCGCGACAGGCAAACGCTTTTCATTTTGTTAGGAATGCCCCTCGTGCAAATTCTCATTTTTGGTTTTGCACTTACCAATGAAGTGAAGAACGCCAATTTTGTAGTATTGGATAATGCAAAGGATGTGGCTTCGCAACAACTGATCGCCGAAATTTCTGCAAGCCGTTATTTCTCTTTTGCAAAAAGCCTTTACAGTTACAAGGATATTGAAAGGGTTTTCAGAAGGAATGAAGCAAAAATTGCGATCATCTTCCCTCCTTCTTTCGCCAGCGATCTGCAACACTTTAACAAAGCGCAGGTACAAATCATTGCTGATGCTGCTGATCCAAATACAGCTACCACATTAACGAATTATATGTCGGCCATTATCCGCGATTATCAGCAGGCATTAACGCAGAACCAGGACTTGCCCTACACTATTCATGTGGAGCAACGCATGTTGTACAATCCACAATTAAAAGGTGCGTATAGTTTTGTTACGGGTGTAATGGCCATGGTATTAATG
>JAICTW010000193.1 GCA_025936195.1 Flavisolibacter sp. | reverse complement strand
CCCTATATTCGTGCAGCTAAAAGAAAGATTTTTTAGTCTTTCTTTTCCTTTAGCTGTCTATTTACGTATCCTATTAAACTAACTGTCGTAATTATTTTTTTATTCATAAACCTCTAATTAAAAACACATGAGAAGACTGCTATTCTCTTTACTGGGAGTTTTGCTTATTAGTGCGCAACTCCTGGCCCAAAATCGGACGATTACAGGTAAGGTGACAGATGAAAAAGGCAATGGTGTTGCCAATACCTCTGTGCAGGTTAAAGGCACCAATGTTGGTACTTCCACCGATGCTAGTGGAAACTTCAGCCTGAGTGTACCTTCAAATGCCCGTGTTTTGGTATTTTCTTCAGTTGGTTTTGACACCAAAGAAGCAACAATCGGCAATTCAAACACAATTAACGCTAACCTGGTTAGTACAGAAAGTACCTTAAACGCTGTGGTTGTGGTGGGATACACCAGTACTACTAAAGAGGCGTTTACAGGGTCTGCCAAGCAGGTATCCGGAGAGCGTATAACCAATAAGGAAGTTTCAAACGTTTCTCAGGCGTTGGCGGGGGAAGTTTCAGGAGTAAGAGTTATTAATACTTCCGGACAGCCGGGTACTTCTGCAACAATTCGTATTCGCGGTATTGGCTCTGTAAATGGTAATAGGGCACCGTTATATGTTGTGGATGGAGTGCCTTTTTCCGGGGCTATTAACGCCATTAATCCGGAAGACATAGCTTCCATCACCGTTCTTAAGGATGCTGCTGCAACTTCCATTTATGGTTCCAGAGGTGCAAACGGCGTTATTGTAGTTACTACTAAAACCGGCAAGGGAAAAAAATCATTTATTGAGGTTGATGGTAAATATGGGGTGAACAAGTCATTGCTGCCGCGATATGATGTAATCAGATCTCCTGAAGAATTCATTGCATTGGGCTGGGAAGCTCTGTATAACCAAGGGGTTAGAGCTGGGAATGCCAATCCGGTAAATTATGCCAACGTCAGGCTTTTTTCGGGAAGCGGCATTAGCCCGAATAATAATATATGGAATCTTACAGGCGCAAGTTCAACTTGGGGAGCTCAACTAATTGATCCTACTACAAGAACTGTTAAGTCAGGCATTACCCGCAAATTTGATCCGGAAAATTGGGAAGATTATGCTTTTCAACCTTCAAATAGACAGGAAATTAACCTGAAGATGGGCGGAAGTGAGGGCAGAACCAATTATTATACCTCCTTTGGCTATTTAAAAGATGAAGGTTATTCGATCAAATCTGATTTCCGCCGTTTGTCTGCCCGTTTGAATTTAACCCATGAGGTAAAATCATGGTTAAATGCTTCTATGAATGTGGGCTATGCAAACACGGAAACCAATAACAACGGACAGGAATCAAATTCAAACAGCGTGTTTTGGTTTGTTGATAATCTTCCTCCTATTTATCCATTATTCCTTCGTGACGCCAGCGGAAACAAAGTGCCAGACCCAATTTTTGGAGGTTATCAGTTCGACTACGGTACAAATGGAAGAAAGTTTGGTTCGTTGACTAATGCTATTGCAGATGCAACTTATAATACGAACCGTGCCAATCGGAACGAATTAACAGGTAATACTTCCCTTAATCTCAATTTTACCAAACACCTTTCTTTGGAAAACAGATTGGGCGTGCAGTACTATAATAATGTTTCGTATGGTTTAACTAATAAGTTTTATGGTTCCGCAGCTTCACAAAATGGTTCTATTTCGCAAGACCGGTCAGAGCTCATGAATCTGAACCTGCTAAACATGCTTCATTATAATAAGAACTTTGGGAATTCCAATCTGGAAGCTTTGGCGGCTCATGAGGCCACCAATTATAAGATTTCTTACTCAGGGGCTTATGGCTACAACCTAATTGAAACTAATAGTCTGGAGTTAAATAATGCGGTAGTGATCACACCGAGTTCCTATGCTTATTCCGACATTAATAGACTGGAAAGCTATTTTGCACAGGTGAATTACGATTACAACCGTACCTATTATGTGTCTGCTACCGGCAGAAGAGATGGATCTTCACGTTTCATAGGTGACAATAAGTGGGGCACCTTTGGATCTTTAGGCTTAGGATGGGAATTGACACGTATGAATTTCATGAAAAATCTGAATGCTCTTAATTATTTGAAACTAAAAGCCAGTTATGGTGTTCTGGGCGATCAGCAAGGCCTTGGATTTTATCCAGGATATTCACAAATATCTGTTGGAAATTTAAATGACCAGCCTTCGTTTCTTCCTCCGGTACCCGGTAATCCCAATCTGACCTGGGAAACATCTAAAATGTTCCAGGCAGGTGTGGACTTTAAATTAGGCAATTACCTGACAGGTACTGTGGAATACTATCAAAAAAACACAGACAATCTGATCTTTCAAAGAAGGACCGGTATCTCAAATGGTTTTGCATTGATAACTGTGAATGACGGAAAATTGAGAAATCAAGGTGTGGAATTTGATTTAACCGGCCATATTTTGAAAGGCAAGGACTTCTATCTTGATCTGGGTATAAATGGCGAACATTTTAATAACAAAATCACGACAATGCCTATTGATCCCTCCACAGGCAAGCAAAAAGCAATTGATCCGGAAGGTTCATTTGGTTGGTCTGTTGGACATTCCATTTACGATTTTTACCTCCGCAACTTTGCAGGCGTTGATCCCAATGATGGTACCAGCATGTGGACCGTTTATTATAATGATGCGAATAGTAATGGCAGCTATGATGCAGGCGAAGAGGTTACAAACCTGGAGGACTATTACGCTAACAACCCGGGCAAAAAAGGTACGCTGATGACCGGCACAACTAAAACCTATTCTCTGGCAACTCAATACTATATCGGAAAGTCGGCAATTCCTGACTTAAGAGGTGCGGTTAATCTAAATGGCGGTTGGAAGGGTTTCGAACTCAGTGTTCAGGTTCTGTATAGCTTTGGTGGATACGCTTATGATGGAGCTTATGCCACGCTTATGGGCAATGGCCTTATTGGCGGTAACAACTGGAGCACAGACATTCTAAAAAGATGGCAAAAACCCGGTGACATTACTGATGTGCCCCGTCTTTCTAACAATGCAGATCCAAATGTTAACTCTGCCTCATCAAGGTTTGTTACAGAGGCAAACTATTTAGTATTGAATAATGTTCGCCTGGCATATTCAATTCCATCAGGTATCTTAAATAGAACAAATATTTTACAAGAGGCTACTATATTTGTTTCCGGAGATAATCTTTGGCTGCATTCTGCTAGGAACGGTTTTAATCCATCCACTGCAGAGAGCGGAGGATCAGATATGTACCGCTATTCGCCTCTGTCAACAATAACCGCCGGTTTAAGAGTAAGATTCTAATCCTTTAAATTAATAAACATGAAGATTAAATATATTTTATTATTTGTTGTGGCCGGTTCTATATTAGTGTCCGGCTGCAAAAAAAGTTTTCTGGATGCACAGCCGCAGGGAGGATTTTTGACGCCCGAACAAGTAGCGGCGGCATCCAAGCAAGATCCAGGTGTATTGGTAGGAAGCCTTACTGGGTTATATAGCGCTATGTACACGGATGGCATTGGCGGTACTACTCGTCACGATGATTTCGGTCAGAAGGGAATTGATATCTATTCCGACATGCTTTCATCCGACATGGTATTAGCTGCATTAAATTACGGATGGTATGCTCCCGTTGCCCGCTACCAGTCAACGGTGGATTTTACAACAAATGAAGACTATATACCGTTTCGCTATTATTACAAAATAATTTATGGAGCCAACACTGTAATAGATGCTCTTGGTGGAAATACTGTTGTTCCATCTACCAATGAAGATAAGTACACAATGGGGCAGGCCAAGGCGCTTCGTGCTTATGCTTATTTTTACCTTTCACAATTGTATGCAAAGGAATATGGTAGCGGCAATGATAAAATTTTACCAATTTACACTACAGCTAACAGCGACTCTATAAACCAACCAAAGAGTACAGCCAAGCAGGTGTGGGATCTGATGGTTTCTGACCTTACCCAGGCTACATCATTGCTTCAGGGATTCAACAGAAGTGCCAAATATCAAGTAGATCAAAATGTTGCTAAGGGATTATTAGCTTATGTATTGGCAGCCAGAGGCACGCAAAGTGACTGGACGCAAGTTGCAACGCTTACACAAGATATCATGAACGCTTATCCAATCACCACTAGAACTGAAACAGTTTATGACGGAACTAATCTGAGTAGTTCCGGATTTAACAATGTGGCCACGCCAAGCTGGATGTGGGGTGTTGATTTGACACTTAAGCAGGGACTTGACCTCGTATCTTGGTGGGGACAGGTTGATCTTTTTACATACAGCTATGCCTGGGCTGGAGATCCAAAGACAATTGATGAAGGGTTATATAATTCAATTCGTCCGGACGACATCAGAAAAGGACAGTTTGATCCACCAAATGGAGGTCTGGAGGCACAATATGGTTACAGTCCTGGCGATTTTGATTACATGCCTTTAAATAAATTCTTTGATCCGGGACGTGTAGATGGCGGACAAAGAGAAGTTACAACAGACTATGTATATATGCGTGCAGATGAGTTTTATCTACTGAATGCAGAAGCGAATGCTCATATAGGCCAGGAAGGGGTAGCTCGTCAGGTACTTTCTAATTTCCTTACCGAAAGAGTTAACGATGTTTCTTACATCAGCAGTTTATCCGGTCAGGCCCTTCTTAACGAAATTTATTTGCAAACACGTATTGAACTTTGGGGCGAAGGAAAATCTTACTTAGCAATGAAAAGAAACAAGGCCACTATTACAAGAGGTGCTAACCATTTGTTCTTCGATGGCCAGTCATTCGCTTATAACGATCCAAAACTTACGTTTGTGATTCCACAAGCTGAGGTACTTAACAATCCAAATTTGAACAAATAGTTTTCGGTAATTAATTGCCAAACAAACAAAAGCTACTCAACGAGTAGCTTTTGTTTGTTTAAAGAAAAGAAGACACCAAAAAAACTAAATTTTACTGAATAGTAGTGAAAGCTGGATAACACTATGTACAATCAAGAGCTATTTTATGAAGACACATTCGGGGTTTAAGGAGCTTACAATGATCGTTATCTTCCAGACACTCTAATTGAATGGCCGGATTTACATTGGCCGCTAACGACATTAGATAAGCTTTCAATTCCATACAACTGAAGCTTAGCTATCCTCTACTATCAATAGTAAGAAACTATTAACTACAGCCTATTTCAAAACCTTCTCCAGCGTACTAAACAACTCCTTTCCTCTAACATCCTCCGCTACAATATTTCCATCCGGACCAATCAAAAAATTGTAAGGAATACTTTGCACTCCGTATGTTGCGGCTGCTTCACTTTTCCATCCTTTTAAATCGCTCACATGGTTCCAGTTTAATCCATCTGTTTGTATGGCATTCATCCATGCCTGACGAGAAGTGTCTAATGAAACTCCAACAATGGCAAAATTTTTATCCCTGAACTGATTGTAGGCACTAACTACATTGGGATTTTCCATTCGGCAAGGCCGGCACCAGCTTGCCCAGAAATCTACTAAAACATATTTGCCTTTGAAGGAAGAGAGTGATACCATTTTTCCACTCGTGTCCTGTAAAGTAAAATCAGGTGCTTTGCCTGGACGCAATGTTTTTTTCCATTCCTGTAATATGGTATTATCCGGAAATTTGGTTGATGCTTTATTGACGATCACCGAAACTTCAGTTGGTGTGAAACCTCTTATCCCTCTCCGGTCTGCAATTTGCTGAAAGCTGGTAACAGTATAAACAGTGAGTAAAGGACTGATATTTTTTTCAGCAATGTCCGCGACATAATCCTTCATTTTTGCTGAGGCCAATTCATAGTTTGCTGAATCCATCCTTTGTAAACTGTCAATCGTTTTTTGAGTGGCAGCATCTGAAGTTTTTATATGGGAAAGAGAATCGTAATCATCACTGTATTTTGATAAAGCCTTTATGCTTTCCACCATTGTGTGATTGAAATTGATTAATTCCT